>CAZVNF010000020.1:0-13325 GCA_964628215.1 uncultured Draconibacterium sp. | reverse complement strand
TGCTTTCATTGTCTGCATTGCTTTCATTGTCTGCATTGCTTTCATTGTCTGCATTTATTTTTTCTTTCCACCTTTCTTTTCAACTGTTGCCGGTCCTAAAACCTCCACCAGTTTACTCATCAGTTCCTCGCCGCGGAGGTTGCGGCCAATGATCTTCTGGTCTTTGTCGAGAAGCACATTAGCCGGGATGGAGTTAACACCATAGAGTTTTCCGGCTGCATTTGCCCATCCTTTCAGATCAGAAACATGGGACCAGGTAAGATTATCATCCTTTACTGCCTTGATCCATTTTTCGCGGTTCTGATCGAAAGAGCAGCCGAGAATATCAAAACCTTTGCTGTTATAAGCCTGGTATGCCTTCACCACGTTGGGGTTTTCGGCACGGCACGGGCCACACCAGGAAGCCCAGAAATCGACGAGCAGTAACTTCCCTTTAAAGGAAGAAAGTTTAATGGCCTTTCCGGTGCTGTCATTCATTTCAAAATCAGGAGCGATTTGTCCGACAGCCACACTCTTGAGGATTTCGATCCGGGTTTTCAATGCCTGCATATAAGGAGAAGCGTTCAGGCTGGTATCCATTACATTCAGGAACTCCTCCAGTTCGGGTAATTCGAATTGCCAGCTGTTGCGCATGATAAGGTAAGGCGATACAACTGTTTTGTTGTTGGTCTTGACAAAACCCACGAGTTGCTTCTTCACTTCAGTATCCAGAACGTTGGAGATGGAGTCGTTTCTTTCCATTCCCAGTGTATCATTGGCCTCTTTGGCTTTTTTCCAGTCAGCGTACACTTCATCCATTTTCATATTGATGGAGTCATTCATGGTAACATACTGCTGGTAAGTATCCTGCGTAGCCGATCCTTTGATAGTTGATTTGTCAGCACTGTCGGGAATAATGGCCACTTCGATTGTGGCATTTTCAAGAAAAACCGGGAGAAGCACCTGGCTTTCCTGCATTGCGATATGATACATTTCCGGAAGATCAACTTTGCCGGTGAAGGAAAATTTACCCTTTTCCAATTTTGCAGAGTCCGTATTCACCCATTTATCTGTATCAAATTTTTGCAGAAAAATCGTGCCTGTGTCAACACCCTGAACACTACCGGTGATTTTAAACTGATCTTTATTGCTCATGCAGGATGCGAGAAATGCACCGAGGAACAATACTAATGCGTATTTTTTCATAGATATATCGACTGTTTGGTTTGTTTGCACAAAAGTAACGCTTTTTGAGAAACAAAATAAATCTCTAATTTTACAAGGAAAAATACAAATTATGATACGCCTCGATTCTCTTGCAATTGGTCTGTTTTTTTTACTTTTCGGAAATGCCGCATTGGCCCAGTCTGAATTGAAAACTCCTGCAACAGCAAAATTTGACCTGACCAGGGATCCTGTGCTGTATACCGTGGGTTATGCCCATCTCGACACAGAATGGCGCTGGGATTATGAAACAACGATCAATGAATATCTTAAAAACACCCTGGATGACAATTTTCAGCGGTTCGAAAAATACAAACCTTATGTTTTTACCTTCTCCGGCGCCCGACGTTATAAGATGATGAAGGAGTACTACCCGGTAAAATATGATAAACTGAAAAAATATGTTGCCCAGGGGCGGTGGTTTGTTGGCGGATCTTCTGTAGATGAATGCGATGCCAATGTCCCGTCGCCGGAGTCGATGATCCGGCAGGTGCTCTATGGAAACAGTTACTTCAAGGCTGAATTCGGGAAGGAGAGCGTTGATTTTCTGCTTCCGGATTGTTTTGGATTCCAGGCCCATGTACCCTCGGCACTTGCCCATGCCGGTTTACAAGGATTTTCCACCCAGAAGCTTTCATGGGGTTCTGCCTCGGGAATACCTTTCAACATCGGTACCTGGACCGGTCCTGACGGGATCGGCATCACCGCTGCTTTAAATGCAACCAATTATAACGGTGAGGTAAAAAAACGTCTCGATACAACCTCCTACTGGGTAAACAGGGTGATGGAAAATGGCAAAAAGTATGGTGTTTTTGCCGATTACCGGTATTATGGTGTAGGCGATGAAGGGGGAGCTCCCCGCGAAGAGGATGTGAAGAATGCAATTGGCAGCGTGGGTCAGCCCGACGGAAAGATCAACGTGTACCTGGCTTCGTCCGACCAGTTATTCCGTGACCTCACCCCTGAACAGAAAAACCAGCTTCCTTCTTACAGTGGTGATCTGCTGCTTACCGAACACTCATCGGGTTCGCTTACATCCCAGGCATACATGAAACGATGGAACCGCAAAAACGAACAGCTCGCCCTGGCCACCGAACCCGTTGCCGTGATGGCCGACTGGCTCGGCGGGCTCAAATACCCCCAGCGATCGCTCAATGATGCCTGGTGGCTTGTTCTGGGAAGCCAGATGCATGATATCCTTCCGGGAACTTCTATTCCGAAAGCCTATGAATATGCCTGGAATGATGAAGTACTGGCCCTGAACATATTTTCAGCAGGTCTCGAAAGTTCTGCCGGAGCCGTAATCCGCACCCTCGACACCCGGGGAAAAGGAAAAACCCTGGTTGTGTATAACCCGCTGGCCATTGGACGCAAGGATGTTGTGGAAGCAGAAATTCAATATCCTGAAGGCACCCCGAAAGTTGTAAAAGTATTTGATGCGTTAAATAATGAGATTCCAGTGCAGATTCTCAGCACTACAAAAGAGAGTATCCGCATACTTTTTCTTTGCAGCATCCCCTCCCTGGGATTTGCCTGTTATGATGTTCAGGAGGTCAAAGATGCCTCTGCAGGAAAAACATCCCTGTCGGTTTCCAGTTCGATGCTTGACAATGAATTTTTAAAAGTTTCGATAAATTCCTCAGGTGACATTTCGAGCATCATCGATAAAAAACTCGGGAAAGAAATGCTATCTGCACCGATCAGACTCGAATTTCAGAAAGAACATCCGGCTTACTGGCCGGCCTGGAACATGGATTGGACCGACCGTGCAAAACCGCCTCTCGATTTTGTCAGGGGGCCGGCTAAAATAACGGTTTTGGAAAAAGGTCCGGTGCGCTCGACCATCCGGGTAGAACGTACGGCCCGCAATTCGGTGTTTACACAATATATTCAACTGGTGGCTGGCAAAGACAATGTGATTGTTCGCAATACCATCAGCTGGCAATCGGCCGGGGTAAGCCTTAAAGCATCCTTTCCTCTCACTGCATCCAGTGGCGTTGCCACCTATAACCTGGGGCTGGGAACCATTGAGCGGGCAAATAACAATGAGAAGAAGTATGAAGTCCCTTCCCGCGAATGGTTTGACCTTACCGACAAGTCGGGTAATTTTGGTGTGACCATTTTTGAAGATTGCAAATTCGGATCCGACAAGCCCAATGATAAAACCCTGCGTTTGACCCTTTTATACACACCCGCAACAAATTTCTATCACGACCAGGCCTCCCAGGACATGGGAGTACACGAAATCTCTTATGGAGTATACAGCCACAAGGGCGACTGGCGGACAGGGCTTTCCGAATGGCAGGGCCGGAGTCTGAATCAGCCGCTCCGGGTTTTCCAGGTGCCTCAGCATGCCGGTTTCCTTGGGAAGAGTTTCTCATTTGCACAGGTTTCAGCTCCCCAGGTGGACATCCGCACCATTAAAAAAGCCGAAAATGGCAAAGATATCGTGATCAGGTTGCAGGAACTTGTCGGGAAAGAGATACAGAATGTGGAGATTTCAATGGCAGCAAAGATTACCAAAGCCTGGGAGGTGGATGGCCAGGAACGCCTGGTTGGCGAAGCTACCCTGAAAAACGGCAAACTGCTGGTGGATATGAAAAAGTTCGCCATCCGGAGTTTTGCCATTCAGCTGGCACCCCCTGCAGAAAAACTTGCTGAACCTGCCTCCATCGCACTGCCGCTGCCTTATGACCAGGATGTGGTGTCGGGCGATAAGAATAAAAAAAATGGCGGTTTCGATGGCAGCGGAATCTGCATCCCGGCTGAACTGTTCCCTGAAACCCTGACGGTTGACGGCGTTCAGTTCAATTTCGGCAACATCGCCGATGGCAAGAACAACGTAGTATCCTGTAAGGGACAGAAGATCAGCCTGCCAAAAACAGGAAATTACAACCACCTCTACATCATGGCCTCAGCGCTGACAGACACCGCCGGGATTTTCAAGGTAGGCGGGGTGAAAACAACGGTAAGGGTTCAGGGCTATAAAGGAAATATCGGGCAGTTTGACAACCGTACCTGGGATAAATTCGGGCGTTTGACCGGCCTGGATAAAGGTTTTATCAAACGCGACGAAGTAGCCTGGTTCGCAACCCATCTTCACCGCGATACAACAACTCTGACCTATCAGTATGGGTATATCTTCAAGTACAAACTCGATGCCGGTCCTGCCAGTGAAACACTTCAACTTCCGGATAATGAGAGTATAAAAATATTTGCCATCTCTGTTGCAGACAATCCCTCCGACCAGGTACAAGCGGCCAGCCCCTTATATGATGACTTCGCCGGCCGGCAATCTTTCACACCGGTTATTGCTAAAAGTTATGTGAATGAAAACATGGCTCCTGCAGCGAAAATCACTGCGCACCGTAATCGCAACCTCCAGAAACTGCCGGCCAGGCTTACCATGAAAGATTACGCGGATATCCACCAGCCAAACGGGGTAACCTCCGGCTACTATTTCAGTGGCGCCGACTCTTCCCTCACAGGAACCCCGCCAGGATCCATCAGCAGCGGAATGAATGTTTCTGCCATCAATGACGGAATGTACGACCTGCTTCCGGGAGATTCGCTCAACGATAAATGGTCGGAAACAGGGGAAGGGCGAATTCTCATGGACCTGCAGCAGGAGATTGAACTCGACAGCATCCACCTGTTTACTTCACAAAGCACCAAACGTGGCAAACAATCCTTTTCCCTGTGGGGAGCCGCAGGAGAAAAGATGCCGGCCGTTGAGGGAGATCCCTCGTTAACAGGATGGAGTTTTATCGCACTGGCCATGCCTGAAGATATCTGGGGAGACAGCAAGGCTCTCTATACCGTTATCCCCTTTCCTGAAAAAACAAAGCAATACCGCTACCTCCTCTGGGTAAGTGAAGACAGCTTCCATGGCCCATTTTACTTCCGGGAAGTGGATATTTTCGAAAAACAAAAATAACATCAGGATGAAATCCCGTTCCGGATTGTTTGTAAGGATTTTACAGCATCAGTGGAAAGAAGCCGTTCGCTCTTCCTTCTGGCAGAAAAGCCTACTGATCAACGTCATACTTGGAATCTTCCTGTTATATTTCCTGGTTAACCTGCTGGTACTCGGATTTTTCCTGGGGAAAATCCTGCTTTCTGTCTTTCCTGACTCCGACCCTGTGATTGCATTTTCAGGAATTGTATTCTACTATTTCACTGCAGACTTTTTATTGCGGTTTTTTATGCAATCGACCCCTGTGATTTCAATTGTTCCATACCTGCATCTGCCGGTAAAAAAAACCTCTGTTTTTCACTTTCTGCTTATCAGGAGTGGTTGCAGCCTGTTCAATTTATTCCCGGTAGTGGTCCTTTTACCATTCACCCTCAGGTTTGTCATCCCGGCTTACTCAGCCGCAGCGGGATTGTACTGGCTCATTGCGCTCATCCTTATTATATTCACCAACAATTACCTGGCATTTTTCTTCAAAAAACTCTTCGCTCTCAAACCTGCGGTCATTTTCCTGGTTACCGCGGTTACCGGTATTATCATGGCGATTGATATCACCCGGAACAGGGTGGTTTCCATTGGATTTGGTGACGGATTGATGTATCTTGCACAGCACCCGGCCTGGCTCCTGGCTCCCGCTTTTTTATTGATTTTTGCTTACAGACTATCCTGGTTTTTGCTTCACAGGCAACGATACATGGAGGTGAAAGAGAAAAACGAAAAACAATACTACACGACAGAAAGGAGCAGGTATTTCTCCGAATTATTCGGTTTGACCGGAACCCTGGTATTACTGGAAATCAAAATGATTCTGCGGAACAACAGGCCGAGAAGCTACCTTGTCCTCAGTTTTTTGTTCCTGTTTTACGGATTCATGATCTATCCCAGGCATCCTTTGGATTCAGGTTATGCCATGATCCTGTTCATCGGGCTGCTGCTCACCGGAATAATGATGGTTCAATACGGGCAACTCGTTTTGTCGTGGGAAAGCAGTTATTTTGACCGGTTGTGCACCGCCGGTTTTTCGAGCCGGGAACTTTTTACGGCCAAATACGGGTTGTTCTTTCTTTTCAATACAGTCACCTTTTTGCTTACCCTGCCATATGGGTTGTTCGACTACCGCATCGCACTGGTGAACTTTGCCGCATGGCTGTTCAATTGCGGGATCAACAGCATCCTGATCCTTTTTCTCGGAACATACAATACCAAACGCATTGACATGAACAAGGGAGCTTTCTTCAATTATGAAGGGGTTTCCGCCACTCATTTTTTCCTGGTGCTTCCTGTGCTAGGCCTTCCGGTATTGATTTCCTGGATGGTTGCCCTTTTCACAACCCCGGGATCAGGGATTTTTTCTATCGGGTTGATTGGTTTTACGGGCATTATTTTTCACCGGCAGCTCATCGAAATCGTCACCAGACAGTTCATTTCCAGGAAACAAAAAATTCTTCACGGTTTCAGAAACGGATAAAATATGATCCAGGTACAAGGTTTGAGGAAAATATATAATAAGGTGACAGCCCTCGATATTCCGGCCATGGAAATCGGCGCGGGAGAATCCTTCGGGCTGATCGGCAACAACGGGGCGGGTAAAACAACTTTTTTCCGCCTGATACTCGATTTACTTGAGGCAACGGAAGGAGCCGTAACTTCAAAAAAGGTTCCGGTGTCACAGTCTGAAATTTGGAAGAGGTATACCGGTTCCTACCTCGATGAAGGTTTCCTGATCGATTATCTCTCCCCTGCCGAATATTTCGATTTCATCGGGTATCTTCATGGAATGAACCAGGAAGACATCTTTCATCTTTTCAACCACCTGGAGGGATTTGCAGCTGCAGAGCTCTGGCTGAACAGAAAACCCATCCGCACACTCTCCAAAGGCAATAAAAGCAAAGTGGGGATCATGGCTGCCCTGATGGGCCAGCCGGAGATTGTCATCCTCGACGAGCCATTCGCCCATCTTGATCCGAGTTCGCAAATCAGTTTGAAAAGGCTGTTGAAGAGACTCAGCGCAGAACAACATGTCACTTTACTGGTCTCCAGCCACGACCTCTCCCATGTTACCGAAGTATGCAACCGGATTGTGCTGCTTGAATCCGGCACCGTTATCCGCGACTTCACCACCACCCCCGATACTCTGCACGAGCTGGAGGCCTACTTTAGCTCCTGAAGTTCCTTAATCTCATTCCTTTCTTAGGTTAGAGTTAAATCAGGTGGTTTTTTTTATCGGAATCGATAATTATTGCGTTTTTAACATTACCTTTACATAAATTTAAAAAGAGGGGAAGGTGATGTTTTTTTCCAACCATGAAACATTCCGGATTACCATCGATACCATTAAACACCAGTGAAGTAATTCTTGCAAGGATACGTCATTACTGCGCATATCAGGAAAGGTGTAAATATGAAGTTGACCAAAAACTGGCCCAATGGAAAGTTTCCCCTGCCAAAATTAAAAAGATCCGGCATCTTTTAATAGAAGAGGGTTTCATCGATGAGCAGCGGTATGCCCGCATTTTTGTAAGGAGCAAGTTTCACCTTAATAAATGGGGCCGTTTGAAAATCAGATATGAGCTGAAAACCCGGGCAATTCCCGGAATGCTCATCAGCAAGGCCCTGGAAGAGATTGGTGAAGATGACTACCTCAACACACTCCGTGATTTGGTTCGTAAAAAAAAGTTGGAAATAAATTCCGGAAAACATTTGAACATCCGCGAAAAAATCATCACTTTTGTCACAGGCAAAGGATTTGAATTTGACCTCATCACGACAGTATTAACAGAACTTAAAATCTGACATGGTAGCACCCGACCAACTGAAAGACCTTCAGACAAGACTTGACATCTTGAGGAGGTATCTTTGACATCGACAAAAAACTTTCCCTGATAGCAGAAGAAGAACAATTATCGCAGGCCCCCGACTTCTGGAATAATCCCAAAGCAGCTGAACAGGCTCTCAGGGCCATCCGGGATAAAAAATTATGGACCGACGCCTATCTTCAGGCTGTTTCGAGCCGCGACGACTTATTGATCATGTGGGATTTTTTCATCCAGGGTGAAGGAACCGAGGCGGAACTTGAATCCAGTTATAGTGAAACCCTCCGATTGGTTGAGGATCTTGAATTCCGCAATATGCTGAGCGGGGAAGAAGATAAACTCGGGGCAATCGTTCAGATCAATTCAGGTGCAGGCGGCACCGAATCGCAGGACTGGGCAGAAATGCTCATGCGGATGTATATAAGATATGCTGAACGAAGTAAATTTAAAATCACAGAGGTTGATTACCAGGAGGGAGATGTAGCTGGTATCAAATCGGTAACGCTTGAATTTGACGGCGATTATGCTTACGGATATCTTAAAGGAGAAAATGGAGTGCACCGGTTGGTGCGGCTTTCACCATTTGACTCCAACCATAAGCGCCACACCTCTTTTGCCTCTGTTTATGCCTACCCCATCATCAACGATGATATCATTATCGAAATCAATCCATCTGAAATAAGCTGGGATACCTTCCGGAGCAGCGGCCCCGGCGGACAAAATGTTAACAAGGTGGAAACCGCGGTGCGTCTCAAACACGAACCTTCCGGTATTGTAATCGAATGCCAGGAGACCCGTTCACAGGGACAGAACCGTGAAAAAGCGCTCAAGTTGCTCAAGTCGCAACTATATGAAATTGAGTTGCGCAAACAACGTGAAAAGATCAATGTAATCGAAAGTGGTAAAAAAAAGATAGAATGGGGCAGCCAGATACGAAGTTATGTACTGCATCCCTATAAAATGGTTAAAGACCTGCGTACCAGCTTCGAAACATCCGACACCCAGGCTGTGCTCGATGGCGACCTCACCGAGTTTATCAAAGCCTATCTCATGGAGTATGGTAATGCCGGCTGAGATACTATGATAAAGATATACCACAACCCCTCCTGTAAAAAATCCCGCGCGGGTCTGCAGTACCTGAAAGAATCGGGGAATCCCTTCACAGTGGTGGAATACCTGAAATATCCACTAACAGAGAATGAGTTGGAACAACTACTGGTCAAACTGCATATGAAACCTGAAGCCCTGCTGCGCAAACAGGAAGATTATTATAAGCAGTACCTCAAAGGAAAAAAATTCGAGGACCATGAGTTGGTCAGGATAATAATTCAAAACCCCAAACTCCTGCAGCGTCCTGTTGTTGAAGGCATTTACAAAGCTGTTATCGGCGATCCTGTTGAAAATATCGCTCCCCTGATAAAATAACATCTGTAAACAATTAAAATATCTGCCATGAAAACACGCATTGAAAAAGACACCATGGGACCCATCGAGGTTGACATGGACAAATACTGGGGTGCCCAGACACAACGGTCGCTCGGCAATTTTAAAATCGGAGAACCCGGTTCCATGCCCAAAGAGATGATCAGAGGCATGGCTGTACTTAAAAAAGCAGCGGCCATGGTCAATGCAGATCTTGGCGTTCTTTCGGCTGAAAAAAAAGAGCTTATTGTAAAGGCATGCGATGAAATCCTTGATGGTAAGCTGGACGACCAGTTCCCGCTTGTGATCTGGCAAACCGGTTCGGGGACCCAAACCAACATGAATCTCAACGAGGTGATTGCCAACAGGGCCCATGTACTTAATGGCGGTGTTTTGGGTGGTGAGGGCAAAACTGTGATTCATCCCAATGATGATGTTAACAAATCGCAGTCATCGAACGATACATTCCCGGCTGCCATGAGCATTGCGGCCTATACAATGGTCACAGGTGTTACCATTCCCGGGGTCGAATTACTGAAGGGCACCCTGTTAAAAAAATCCGAAGAATTTAATGAAATCGTTAAAACCGGGCGTACCCACCTGATGGATGCCACCCCGCTTACCCTGGGGCAGGAGTTCTCGGGGTATGTTTCTCAACTCGGACACGGACTGAAAACCCTGAAAAACGCCCTGCCCCATCTTTCCGAGCTTGCCCTGGGTGGCACTGCCGTGGGTACCGGTTTAAATGCACCCAGGAATTACGATGTACTGGTGGCTGAGAAAATTGCCGAACTCACCGGCCTTCCATTCATAACTGCGGAGAATAAATTTGAATCTCTGTCGGCCCATGATGCCATGGTTGAAACATCCGGAGCACTTAAAACACTGGCAGTAAGCCTGATGCATATTGCATCAAACATCCGGTTGCTGGCTTCCGGACCACGTTGCGGCATTGGGGAACTCATGCTCCCGGAAAACGAACCAGGGTCGAGCATCATGCCCGGCAAGGTAAATCCGACCCAGCCTGAAGCCATGACCATGGTTTGCGCACAGGTGCTCGGCAACGATGTGGCTATCAACATTGGTGGGATCAGCGGACATTTCCAGTTGAATGTATTCAAGCCACTCATGATTTCGAACCTGCTGATGTCGGCCAGGCTTCTCGGTGATGCCTGTGTGTCATTCAATGACAACTGTGCTGTTGGGATCGAGCCCAACCTGGCTGCCATAAATAAAAACCTCGAAAATTCGCTGATGCTTGTCACGGCGCTCAACCCGATCATCGGGTATGATAATTCGGCAAAAATTGCAAAAAAGGCTCACCAGGAGCATAAAACCCTGCGTCAGTCGGCAATGGAATCAGGATTGATTTCGGAGGAAGATTTCAACCGGGTGGTGGATCCGAAGAAAATGACCGGGCCGAAATGATTGTGACAGTGAACATGTACCAAACTATTTTGGCGGAGTTGCCTGGGAAAACACCATTTCCTGTTTTAAACCTTTAAGCCGGTACACAAAGGCTTTTCGTACTACCTCTTTACCACGGGTAATTGTGAGGGTATCGGCAGGAAGAATTGTGTCGAACAACGCGCCGTATAAAGCAACCGGATCGGAGTAGTCGCTGCTTAAAGCGATGTAATAGGCGTCAGTTCCTTGTTTCAGGTTGCCGCGAAGCTGATTGATCCAAAAATATTTATGAATCCTCTCGAGGGTTCCAAGGGCATATACCGGGTTGCCTGTTTGTTTGCCTACATAATAATCCAGGTTGGCTGCCGGGAACCATCTGAAAGTAAGGATGGGTGCTCCCTTTTTCATCCGGCCATCTGCAATATCCTTTTTTGCAACAGGCTCAAACTTGTTTCCCAGTTGCCTCCAGCCTGTAAGGTCGTGTGTAATATCCTTTTGTCCCCATTTAGTGAGGGGAACCCATCCATAGGTAATCTGACCAACTCCGGCAACAATAACCACCAAAAGTAAGCCAAGGGCTGTTGCTATCGGCCATGGAACAATTCTCATCCCGGAAGCGGTGGCATTGGGCTCCGACAGATATGCGGCAGCGATCAGGATTAACCCCAGGTAGCCCGGACCGGTCCAATGAGGCAGGGTGCTGCGAAACAGTGAAAATGACATGAAAACCAGAATCAGCGGCACACTGCTCCATAAAATAATCCTGGTGTAATCCTTTCTCAACCAGGAGTGGCCTCGCAGGAGTGAAATCAAAGCCGTGATTATAATTATCACATTCACCGGATTGTTATAGAAGAACTCTCCTGCAATTTCCGTCAGAAAGTACTGTGGCCGGATCCCTGAAGAGGTGATCGAAACCCTTTCTTCATGAAAAGTAAAGCTGATAAAGTCGTTCTGGAAGTTCCATAAAACCACCGGAATACATAGTAATAAAAACAGCAGAAAGGCGATATAGGTCTCTTTTGCACTAAACCATCTGCGGTTATAAAATAAAATGCAGATAAAAACTCCGATGACCAAAAACAGGGAATGATATTTCGACAGAAAGGCCAAACCGGCTGTAACCCCGGCTAAAAGCAGCAATCTCCTGTTTACGGGAATCAATTCCCGGTCGGGCAGTACTTTCACCAGCAGCAGCAACGTCAACAACCAGAAAAACACCTGTGGTGCGTCGGGAAGGATAAAGGTTCCGCTCAGGATAAACCCGTAAAACGAAGCGGTAAAAAGAAGCGCTGCATACAAGCCGGTGAGGGGGTTTTTGATATGTCTGCCTATTAAAAACATCAATGCTGTACTCAGGGTTCCAAATACCACCGATGCCAGCCGTAAAAAAATCTCGCTGTCGAAGGTAAGATTCAGGGTAAAGAGCTGGATTACGAGCCCCACCATGGGCGGATGGTCAAAATGGCTCAGGGAGGGATATTTTGCATATGTCAGATAGTAGACTTCGTCATTCCCAAGTTCGATAAACCCGGCAATAAACCCGCGGACCAATGCGGACACAGCGAGGAGGACGAAAAAAGCAAGGTATATCTTGCGGTTTGAGGGCATCGTTTGCATCAAAAGAAACTAAAAAGCAATTTTATATTCAGAAAAACCACGATACCGCCAACGATAAGCAGCATGGCTTTGGTGGAAGTTGCATTCACATATTTTCCCATCACTTTTTTCGAGGATGTAAGGTAAATCTGAAGAAAAATAGTAAAGGGCAACTGGATGCTGAGGACCATCTGGGAGATGATCAGCCCCTGGTAAGGATTACTGATCAGGAAAATGATGACCAGTGCGAGCACCAGGGAGATCAGCACACCCAATCGGGAGTGGCTGTCGTTGATGTCGTAAGGCTCACCGAAAAGACCGGCAAAAATACTGCCTCCTGCCATCCCCGAGGTGATGGTAGAGGCAACGCCCGCAAACAGCAGCGCCACTCCGAAAATCACGGCGGCATTGTTTCCCAGCAAAGGTTTAAGGATGCTCTCTGCCTGCTGCAACTCATTCACCGGGATTTTATTGGCAAAAAAAGCAGTGGCTGCAAGCAGGATGATGGCGCTGTTGATGGCCCATCCGATCACCATGGAAAAGAGGGTGTCGAACAACTCATAGTCCATTTGCCGTTTGATCACTTTTTCGTCTTCGAGGTTCCACTGGCGGCTTTGAATAATTTCCGAATGCAGAAAGAGATTATGCGGCATCACCACGGCTCCCAGCACACTCATCACAATAATCATCGAACCCTGGGGAATGCTTGGTTTCACCCAGCCGATGCCTGCCTGCACCCAATTGATGTCGACCAGCGTAAGTTCATATAAAAAGGAGAGACCGATGATGGACACAAATGCGATGATGAATTTCTCAATCTTATGGTAGGAGTTGGTAAACAGCATGATGATCACAAAAACAAACGCCAGGATCGCCCCTGCAGGAATAGGAATGTTAAACAGCATGTT
>CAZVNF010000019.1:0-34752 GCA_964628215.1 uncultured Draconibacterium sp. | reverse complement strand
GGTCACAGGGTCACAGGGTCACAAAGTGAAATGATAGTTAAAAAGCCCGGATCGGACGAACGGGGAATGTTTGGTACTTATAGTGATTATACTGGCTGCCATCGTCAAAATCCTGGCACCACGCACGCTCATTGCTATTCTCAGAGGAACTCCAGTAAAAGGCACTGGTAAAATTACCAACCGCCGCTTTTTCCTGATATAACAGGTTCAATTCGTATTTTGAAGGCAAATACCAGTCGCCGAAAAAGCCACCTTTAAAATCGGCGCTAATCTGAGCGGCATAACTTCCCGGACCCTGGTTAATAATCGCACGCTCCGTATTGAACTGACCGGCAAAAACATCATCCCTGACAGCGTTCGTTGTTAAATTGATACCATTATACCATTGAACACCTGTGCTTTGGTCGTAAACGGCTGCGATCAAGCCGTGCTGTCCGTCGGAGGATACATAAAACACAATCCCGCCTCCGTAACTTTCACCAATGGTGTGGACGTTGGCCCCTGTTGCGGTGGTTTGAACTGTTCCATCCGGGAACATGACGCCACCCGAAGTGGTTTGAATGGTACCGGCTACCGTGAGCGGCTGACCCGGCGACGTTGTACCTATGCCAACGTTGCCCCCCGTAATTGCTGTACGCCCATTGGCATGGATCAGTAATTTGTCATCGAAGTCTTCGGAAACATAAACATAATCCCCATCTCCTAAATTCAGTTGAGATCCGCTTCCAAAACTACCCGGGCCAATCAGGCGGAGTGTCTGAGCCGGTCCGGCAACCGTCAATTTATGGGAAGGGTTGATCAGGCCGATGCCGATATTCGTCCCATCGTTATATAACGCACTGTTAGATATCCAGTTGCCTCCGTCATTGCGCAGGGTTTGACCGCTTGTTCCGGGTGAAACAACGAACGGATTCCACATGTTGCCATTCCAGTAATAATAGCCGGGAACTACATTATCCGGCGGATTACCGGCGGTTGCGGTATTGTAAACCAACAGGCCAATCGCCGGAGAAACAACAGGAGCGGCAACATAGGGGGCCTGAAGCTCCACGCGGGGAGGCAATAACCCTTTGTCGCTGAATTTCACATCCAGTCCTGCTGAAGGATCAGGAGGAAGGTTGTCAGTATTGATACCTACCTGGGCAAACAACGTACTGCTGAGAAGCAGTAGTGATACGAGAAGAAAAGATAATTTTTTCATTTTTCAATATTTATAGTTGGCTTAAACAATTGTTTTTCAATTAGTTCTTAATAATCTTTGCCGTTTCCGACTTGTCACCCGATTGCACTTGCACCATATAAATTCCCACAGGTTTTCCCGAAAGGGAGAACTGAAATTTGGATTCACCATTGAAGGTTTCTTGCAACAGTTTGCTTCCATTCATGCTGTAAACAGTTATACAGGCTACATTGGCAAAACCACTTCCCTGCAATTCAACATTGACAATATCCTTTGTGGGATTGGGATAAACTTTAATAAACCGGTTTTTGGTTATGGTTTCCAGCCCAACGGCATTCCCGATTTCAGAGGCGGCAACAAGCGGGTTCTTTGCAGAACCACAATATGTTCCATCGGTGCTAATATGCGCATACAGGTAACCGCCTGGATACACCCTTGCTCCCGGGAGTATGGAAATTTTGTTGCCGGCCACCAGTGTGACACTGCCGTTGTTTTCCACGATGAAAGTGTTGCCATTGCCTGCCACAGTTAATACTTGAGTGGCATCATAACAGTTGATGACCCCGGTCGGAATGGTGGTGTTGGCCAGTTCCTGGTTTACAGGAGGTGTTGTACTCTTTAACCCGGTGAAAGAGCTGAATGCCGTGATCCCTGTGGCAGAAAGCAAATGGGTTGCTGTATTGGTCAATGCATAGGTGACCCATGGCAGCGGGTTCACTTTGGTGCAGGAGATATTGTTTTCAGTACCCGTCACATCATCCGGAAGATATTGAAAGGCCGCATTGCACGAGAAACCGCTGATCCCTGACTGCGTGAGTGTCCAGTATCGATTGAGATAGTTTCCGGTGATGGAAGTGTCGGGATATTTATCGTTCACCAATTTTACGCCCGCATAGTTTCCGGTTGCGAAAGTCCCGCCGGTAAAATTCAGGATAACAGGCGAATACTCAGGGGTGCCGGTATTATCTCCCACCGGGAATGTGAAACTGCCGGTAAAACCCGGAACGAATTCCTTACGGAGTTCACCGGAACCGGTAGCAATGATCATCACGGTGGATGACGGGGTTCCTGAAATGGCTGCCAATGGCCCCAGGAGCAGGTTGTTGCTGCCCAATGCAACAGTGCCGCTGGTTAGCGCCAGCGTACCATTTACACTGGTGTTCCCGCCAATGGTAACCCCCGAAGCGCTGCTCACCGTGAGGTTTTGAATGATATTCAGCCCGTTGATCGCCTGGCTGGCCGTTCCAGAGAATTCAGCTGTTCCGGTTCCAATCTGGTTGGGCGTGGTATTTTCATTGGTCAGACCCTTTATCAGGATCACGGTTCCCGCATTACTGAGGGTTGCGCCGCTTTTAACCACCAGGTTTTCGGAAGAGACCATGGTGGTTCCCGGCATTACTTTGAGCGTAGTACCGCTGGTTATTGTGTTTTGTGCGTTACCCGATTGGAACGCCGATAAAAGTAGCAAGAGGGCGGCAGGAAATTTCACCAGCGGCAGCCAATTGCAATTTGTTAAAATACAGGAAGTCTTGTTCATATGTTTAAAATTAAGATTCGTTTGTTAAAAAGACCTGATAGCACGTACAGCCCGAAGGCCATTCTTAAGATCACCTACATAACTGCCATTGATGAATAATAACTTATATGCATAACCAGCAAATTGCTCCGTAGAGCTCCAGTTGCTTCCGTCGTTGCGCAGGGATTGTCCGCTTGTTCCTGCCGGTATCAGCAGAGAGCTCCACTTTGTGCCGTTCCAGTAATAATATCCGGGAGCTACATCGTGAGGAGCTGTGCCGGCGGTAGCGGTATTGTATATCAGCAGGCCGGCAGCTGGAGAAGCAGCAGGTGCAGCCACATTGGAGGCAGTAAGCGCCAGGCGGGGAGGCAGGAAGCCCTTGCTGGTGCTTGTCACTTCAAGCATGGCAGAATTGTCGGGTGGAGTGCCATCGGTATTGATGCCCACCTGGGCGACCGATACATTGGCAAAAAAGTAAAAAAATAAAAAAAAAGTGAGGAGGTTTCTCATGGCAGATGTGTTGATGAGTATTTGGGCAAAATTAGGGTGGAATGATGGTGGGCGCAACCGGATAAAGTACGTGGTTTTCTGCAGCAGGGTTGGTAGGAGGGGTTGCAGGGTTGCAGGGTTACAGGGTTACAGGGTTACAGGGTTACAGGGTCACAGGGTTGCAGGGTTGCAGGGTTGCAGGGTTACAGGGTTACAGGGTCACAGGGTCACAGGGTTGCAGGGTTGCAGGGTTGCAGGGGAAGAAGATTGAGGATTGTTGAAAACTTTTATGCTTTTCGGTATTACCTTTTTGAAAATTCCGGATTAAGCAATAAAACGGAAATGAAAACACATAAAGAGTTGAATGTCTGGAAAGACAGTATAGCGTTGGTCGTTGAGATCTATGAAATTACGAAACATTTTCCCAGGGAGGAGACGTATGGTCTGACAAGCCAGCTACGAAGAGCTGCAGTGTCGGTTCCGGCAAACACAAGTGAAGGAGCTGCAAGACATTACACCAGGGAATTCATCAGATTCCTCAGGATTGCACAGGCAAGTTTGTCAGAAGTTGAAACCCTATTGCATATTTCCCTAAGATTAAATTACCTGGATGAAAGTGTCTTCAAATCAATACAGGGAAAAATTTTCAAAGTCAATGCCCAACTCTCCGGCCTGATCAAATCCTTAACCCCCTCAACCATGTGACCCTGTAACCCTGTGACCCTGTGACCCTGTGACCCTGTAACCCTGTAACCCTGTAACCCTGAGCCCCTCATCTAACCAACCTTTCCCTCAACGCCTTGATAACAGCCTCCGATTTGGAATTGACATGAAGCTTTTTGTAGATGTTATTGATGTGGAATCGAACGGTACCAATGGAGATGCAGCAGGTATCGGCGATCATTTTATAACTGTCGCCCTCAACGAGACATTTAAGAATATCGAACTCCCTGTCAGACAATGTATAATCATTGTTTTTTTGAAGTATGGGATGGGAGAAAAACTCAAATACTTTCCGTGCAATTTCGCCGGTCATTGGTGAGCCCCCGGTGTGCAGTTCGGCAATGGCTTCAATAATTTCAACCGCAGAGGATTTTTTCAGCATATAGCCGGTTGCGCCGGCACACAACGCATCAAAAACTTTGTTTTTATCTTCAAAGATGGTAAGAATCATGATGTTGATCTCCGGGAAGGTCGCTTTTATCATGGCTGTGGCCTCAATTCCTGAAATCCCCGGCATATCGATATCCATCAGGATGACATCCGGTTTGGCCATGACACAGTTTTCCATCACCTTTGAGCAATCGGGATAAGCACCCATCAACTCAAGAGTTCCTGTTCCCAGAACCAGGTATGAGAGACTTTCACGCAGCGGATCATTGTCTTCGTAGATGGAAACTTTTATATTCATCTTTCAGCGGTCAGGTTCAATATGCAATATTACGACCTGTACAGGGGAAATGCAACTGTATGTTTATATGGTTTGCCTTACCTCACCCCCGGCCCGCCCTCTCTCAGGTGAGGGGTCCGGGCTATTTTAACTTCACCGATAAAGTAATTTGTGTTCCTTTTCCCGGGGCCGATTTAATTTCAATACCTGAATGGATCTGGGTTGCCCTTAATCTCATATTCTTAATCCCATTACGTGAGGTCAATGCTTCGGGATTAAATCCTTTTCCATCATCGCTGATCTCCATCGTGAGACCGGGAGGTTCCTGACGAAATAAAACCTTTACTGATTTGCAGTCGGAATATTTTATCGCGTTGTTTACGGCTTCCTTGGCGATCAGATATATGTTTCTTCTCACCTCCATTGGAAGCTGGAGCAGGTTCATCTGCTTGTCGTAGCGGATTTCGGACAGGATGTTTTTAGATTCAAAGAGTGGGATTGCAAATTCCCGGATACGCAGACCAAGGTTTTGAAATTTATCATTTGTTGGATTGACTATCCAAACAATATCATCGATCTTTTCCAGCATCTTGTGGGCATTGGTGCCGATGGTGCCCAGCATTCTGGCTGTTTGCGGGTTTTCAGCCTGTTGGGCCAGGATATCGCTGAGAATGGAGATACTGCTCAGAGTAGAACCAACATCATCGTGGAGATCGGTGGCAATGCGGGTTCTTAGTCGTTCAAGCCGGAGCAGTTCCCTGACCTTATAACGGTAAATGCTGAAGAGGATAAACCCGGTTACCAGAATGACCAGTACGAGGAACCACCATGTTTTCCAGAAAAACGGACGGATTATGAGCCACAACGAAGATTCCTGGTTAAGCCAAATGCCCCGGTTTGAAACCTGGAAGACAAACCGGTATTTTCCGGGGGGCAGATTGGTGTACCTTGCTTCCCGTCCTTTTCCTGCCATGTTCCAGTCATGATCATATCCCTCCAGTGAATACCGGAACAGGATCTGCTCCACATCCTGGAAACAAATCCCGGTGTAACGGAATAACAAATTATTCTGATCTGCCTTCAGGATGAGTGGATGGTCCGGGCCGGCAAATTTTCCAAGGGGAAAATTTTTACCGTTAACCTCGAGCGATTCAACCAGTAGTTTGATATTCAGCGGTGTAAAATCGAGATCCCGCATGTTTTTTGTCTCAAACTTATCTTTGCCGCCGAGATATATATTTCCGTCAAAATCAGTATAAAGGCTTTCATCATAACTCAATGGACGGCTGAGTCCATTGTGTTCATCGAAAAGGTGGAACGATTCATCATAGGGGTTGATGTAAAGCAGCCCATAATTGATCATCCAGATGCCTCCATTGCCATCCATGGTCATCCTTCCGGTTGTCGGGTTATTAAGCCCGTTCGACATGTTAAATAACTTAAAGCGGTAATGTCCGTTTTCCGGTGTTTCAATCCGCAGCAAACCCGCTGCGTCGACAATCACCCACATCCGTCCGAGTGTATCGCGCACGATGCCATTGATCCATCGCTTGGTCACACCGAACTGAAGCAGTGAATCCATGAGATTGTTTCGAAATCTATTATTTTGAGGGTCATAGATGCTTACACCGTTGTCGGTTGCAATCCAGATATTATTATATTTATCGGAACAAATGGCACGGCAGCGGCCTCCATCGATGAAACTGAAAGGATCCTGCGGATGGTGCTGATATTGAGTGATCCGGGTTCGCGATGCATCGATTTTGATGACACCTTCACTCTGGGTGCCGATCCATAAATTGAACCGGTCGTCTTCCATGATGGTATATATCATGGGATCTTTCAATGGCAATGGTTTGCCATCCGCCGTTCGGAATGGCAACAGTTTCCGGCGGGCCGGGTCAAAAAACCAAAGCCCTGACCCGGTTCCAAGCCAGAGAACTGAATGTGAATCTTTGTATATGGTTTGAATTCTGAGCCCATATTTTCCAGGATTTTTGTCGGGAGAAATAATACTCCAGCTTTTTTTCTTTTCGTCCCAGTCGAAAAGCCCCTGACTTTCTGATGCGCCCACATATAAATGTCCGGTTTCCTTGTCCTTGTAAAAAGCACTGATATTACCATGCTCAGCGGGGATGGCAACACCCCGAAAGGATTGAAACCGCATGTCGAGTATATTGATCCCGTCATCACTGATGATCCAGAGATCTTTTTTGTTGTTCAGATATTTAATACCCCGTATATTAGACCATGATAATTTGTCGTCACCGGCGAATTTCTGATAGAATTTGAAAGAATGATCAGATTTGTTGAAAACCCCAAGTCCATGATTGATGGTGGCAACCCAGAACTCATCACGGCTTTTCTTTGTGATCCCCACAATGCTGACGGGCTTCTGTAAATTGTAAGGGAATTCCTGCCACTTCAGGGTTTTCAGGTCGAGGCAATTCAATCCCACTCCCCAGCCGCAACTCCACAGATAACGTCCGGCATCCAGGTTGAGGGCGATGATGCCCGACATGTTGTTGATGATTTTTTTATAATCACGGGAGATGGTGTTGCTTACTTTATCATACTGAATCAACCCGCCCAGGGTCGAAATAAGCAACTTGTCCCTGTCCCCGGGATCAGCGATAATGCTGGTAATAAAGTTAAAATGGTACTCCCTGTTCGTTTTATTTTCACTCATTCTGAGCGGAAAACACTTGAACCCGACCGGATTCCGGTTCATATGAACCAATCCGTTTTCGGTGCCGATCCAGATACTTCCGTTCTGGTCTTCATAAAAACAGACGATATTTGTTACAGGAAACCAGGATTTTCCCTTACGGTAATTGGAGTACCCGGCAAAAGTCTTCAGAGAGGGATCATACACGGAGAGGCCGTCAAGGGCTCCGATCAACAGCATCGAATCACGCGTTTCATACAATGCATTGATGCATATATCGATAACCGATGATGTATCGTTTGCGTCGGGTCTGTATACCGTAGTGTTGCGCCCGTCGTATCTTACCAGTCCATTATCTGTTCCGATCCAGATATACCCATGGAAATCCTGAATCACACACCGTACACGGTTGGAGGGCAGGCCGTTTTCACGTGTCAGATGAGAGAAATGCATTGTCTCCTCCTGTGCAACCAGCAGAATTTGGGAGCAAGTGAACACCAGATTGATTACCAGCCGGTAAAAAGTTTGATGCGACATCGTTTCAATTACCATCACCCGGTACCTCCCCGAAAACGAAGTGGTGAAGGCGATTTCGGCTGAAAGATACTGTTTTTATCACCAGCCTGAAAATATATTCCCGAACTTTAAATCTTTTTTGGGAAAATTTATCACTCTCTCAGGCAGCGCACCGAAAGTCCGTTTCCCCTGCCAAAACTGAAGTTTGACACAAGGCTGAAGCCAGTGCCAAAGTACATGACCCTGATCAGGAAAGAGTCAAACTGTGTGCTGCTCCATATGGAACCATTTATTCCGCCATCGATTAAAAAAGCATTGTTGTCATTACGGATATAGCCGGCTGCATGCAGTTTCAGTGTTGAATTGAATGTCATATTCCAGTTGGTCCAGCCACCCGCGTTATCCACATTGGTCCATTCCGAAGCGGTGGGAACGCGCCAGGCACTGCCCAGCAAAAGGTTGCACGGGTCATTCGGTGTAGTCCAGTCTGAGTCTTCTGTGATATTAGTAATCCAGGCAGTATTTGGTGTGCGGCTTCCACCCGTGTGTTTATAGCCCTGTACCCGGTTAAATTGCCAGTACCAACCTGCCGCGGCTTCACTGTTGTCATCCATGGTAATGGCTTGCTGACTTGCGCCCAGGTTGCGGGTGATCCAGCATTTCAACACCTCTCCGGGAATATTGGTTGCCGTGCCGTAGGTAACGGTTTTATTGACCGGAGCAATACTCCCGGCAACATGAACGACTGTAAATGTTGACCCACACGTCATGGCCTGTCCTGTTAAAATGGTTGGCTCAGAATTTCCACACGCATTGTAAGCCCATACATACCGGGTATAACTGTTACCCGGGGTAAGGCCTGTTTCGGTTTTTGTGGTTACTGTCCCCATCTGGGTTGCGGCGGCAAAATTATTGGAAGTGTGCCATTTATACCCGTTTGCAATGGGTGTGGTGCTCCAGTTCCAAATGATCTGCCCGGATGTTTGCACATTGCTGCCAGCAGGCGGTGAGGCCGGCACCATACAGGTTAATGGAATCGTTTTCCAGTTTCCACCTTCATAGATGCACACCACCCCTGTTCCGTCCTGGTTACAATCAGAACAAAAAACCATTAGTCCTGAAGGTGGATTCAACAACGCTGACCGCTGCAGATACGTCATGCGGGGAGGAAGAAAACCCCGGGTTGTGGAGGACATCTCAACCAGTGAGGCGCTGTTGGGAGAACTTGTTCCAATTCCCAGGGCCCCGCTTTGGTTTAACCGGATCTTTTCGGTCCCCGATGTGATCATCGCGATGCTGTTTGCAGAAGGACTTGAAAAACCTGTGCTCTCAAAGCCATTCTCGAATGTATAGCTTGGTGAAGTAACACTGCCGTATGATGCACCTATCCTCCCACTGACCTGAAGAGAAAGTACCGCAGAGGTTGTTCCGATACCGACATTCCCTGAATTGTAATAGATGTTATTTCCGTTGTTCATCCACTGACTGCTGATCATTACCCAGTTGGGAACTGCAGGTGTTCCTTTGTTTGAGAAATACGCATTATTGTCGGTGCAAAATACGAGCAGCCCGATGGCCGGGTTGCTGATGCCGTTGCGCTCCGCAATAGTCATCCGTGGCACCAAAACGCCCTTTGTGGTTGAATTTATGTCAAGCATCGCCGACGGATCAGGAACGAGACCTTCGTCGTTAATACCTACCTGGCCGAAAGCCATTACTCCGGATAATATAAAGATTGTAAGGTAAATAATTGCTGTTTTCATCAAAGTGTTTTGAAATTTGCGGCTAAATTAATGTAATTTAGATTAAATATAAATTATATATTAATAACACAACTGCTTAGGGTTTGCAATCTGAGACAGGAGATATTGTACTAACTTAGCTAATTGCCGGGCGGCAAGCAGGTTTGGGCAACATTCCGCTGCATTTTAAATGTAATCGTATGAAAAAGTTCATTTTCATCCTGGGGCTTATCAGCATGGGTCATCTCACCATGTTCAGCCAGAAATCGGCCACGTTAACTGATTTGTACCAATCAGAGTGGCGTAACTTTACAGAATTCATTAAAATAAAGAATGGAAATGAAAATGTTGATACCACCTTCAACGTAACCTTTTACCATTTAAAAGCGGATGTTTCCATTGATGCGAGTGCTAAGTATATCAGGGGAAACCTGCTGTGCAAATTTCAATCGCAGGTCAATAATTTAGATCGGATTGTCCTAAGCCTGCAGGAAGCACTGCATGTTGACAGTATTACCGGAAATATTTCGACTTATGCAACATCCGGCGACAGCATTGTGATCCTTCTTAACAAAACATTCAGCAAAGGCGAGTCGGCCCAGGTTTGTATCTGGTACCAGGGTGTTCCTCAGCTGGCCGGGGGTTACAAAGGATTGCGGTACGAAACACATCACGGCGGACAGCCTGTGGTTGCCACCCTCTCCACCCCCTACCTGGCACATTACTGGTATCCGTGTAAAGACGGACCCGAAGACAAGGCTGATTCTGTTTATCTTGATATTACCGTTCCCGACACGATCATCAATGGAAATAAGATCATTGCCGTTTCGAACGGATTGCTTGAAAACGTGTCAGCATCAAACAAAAAAGTTACCTATTCCTGGCGCCACAGGTACCCGATTGTTACTTATTATGTAATGATGGCCATCTCAAATTATTCGCATTTTCAGCAATCATTCATCGGTCAGAACGGAGAATCCTTTCCGATTGATTATTATGTTTTCAAAGAACACGACTCAATTTCCCGGGTTGGAGTATCTGAAATGCCGGATGCCATGCAATTCTATTCCACTGTTTTCGGGAAATATCCATTTAGCAGGGAAAAGTATGCCATGTCGGAATTAGGTTATTACGGAGCCATTGAAAATCAAACCAACACCATTATCAACAACATGGCTCCATCCTGGTTTTACACCTCCATCCATGAATTGTCGCACATGTGGTTTGGCGACATGATTACCTGTGCCGACTGGCATCATGCCTGGATGAACGAGGGATTTGCAACTTACGCTGAAGCTTTATGGACAGAACATAAAAACGGGAAGGCTGCCTATCATTCCTATATGAATTCCACATCATCCTACCTGGGAGGTACTTTATACTTGCAAAACGACCTTGACACTTTTAATATATTCCAGGAAATAGTATATTCGAAAGGCGCGTGGGTTTTACACATGCTGAGGGGAGTCGTGGGGGATCAGACTTTTTTCAATTGTCTGAAAGCGTATGCAGGAAGCCCGGGATTCATGTATAAAAATGCTTCCACGGAAGACTTCAGGCAACTGGTGGAGAATATCAGCGGGAAAAACCTCGCGACTTTTTTTGATCAATGGGTGTATGACGCTTACTATCCCATGTATCATTATAATTTTATCCAGGACAGTTTAAGTAAGGTTTTAACCCTGCACATATACCAGGCACAATCAACCGGCAGCACATGGCGTGAAGTTTTTGAAATGCCATTGCAGATTAAAATCACAGATACAACTGGCAACGACACAATAATAACGGTTGCGAACAACCAAAAAAACCAGGAATACACATTTCAATTGTCCGGATATGTGAGCCATGACAAAACTTCTGTTGTAATTGATCCTGACAGGTGGGTAATCCGCAAGACCTTTTTCAAACCCAATCTTCCGGTAGGCATTCAGGATATCACCGGTGATGCGATAGCCTTTAACCTGTACCCTGTACCCGCAACAGATCAGATAAACATCGGGTACCTGCAACCAGGCAAGAATGCGCGATTTGAACTATTCGATCAATTCGGAAAAAACGTAAACAGTGGATTCTTATACTCACCAGTGACCACGATTTCTATAAAATATTTACCCAAAGGATTATATTTACTTAAAATTGACAACGGGAAAAAACCACAGTATAAAAAGTTTCTGAAAGTCTAAGCACTGTCAGTAAACAATGGTATTCCATCTTTCGTGTGCATTTTTTTTAATAAAAACTTGCATTCAGTATGATTTTTCCTTATTATTGCCCTTGCAATTCAGCAAAAAAAATCAAAACAAACGTTATGACGCCAACTCAACATGATGAACTCGGCATGACAGATCCTCCCGAAGGAAAGCCACCTGCCGAACCGGGTGAGGCATTGCCTCATGAAGAAGTGGATCCCACAATGATAGGGCCAGCCATAAAAATTAACCCTGTCGACGACAACGATCCCAAACCTGCCTAGGACAAATTAAAAGCGTCTATGGTGCGAGAGGTTGTCTCACAAGTCATACTTGTGAGACAACCTTTTCACTTTGTTGAATTCTGGTTCACAAAATTCCCTTTCAGGTTCATGAGGCCATCGTTGGTCAAGGTACCGCCGTTTAGGATTTTAAAATCTTCAAATACTGTAAGTTCAGAACTGATCTGCAAAATCAATACAGCTCCGGTATTTATCGTGACACTGTTGCTCGCCAGTCCGGTGGAATTCAGTGTACAGGTGAATGGTGTTGCAGATGGAATGACCAGGTCGTCTGAAGCCAGTGGGACCCCCGAAGGCGTCCAGTTTGCCCCTTCTGACCAGTCGGCGGATACCGTTCCGTTCCACAGTTTGTAGCTAACGGCCACACTCTCATACGCCCCGATGGAAGGGTGTAATACATCCCTGGGTACCCCGTTGAAGTCGATTGTTGTTCCCGGAACCGGGATCCCTGCACCAAGAACCGGCGATCCGGCCAACGGTTCCAGGTTGATTGCAGAGGTGAATAACGGATCTGCTGAAACCGAAGCATTATCCTGCAGGGTGGCAGCCTGCCACTGAACAAGATCGTCCTGGCTTGTGTTGTTAAAATAACCGATGTGACCGATTGCGGTTCCAGTGACATTTTCATACATCAGGTTGTAATCCAGCACACTACCGGCATAGGTTGAAAGCACGGTATAGTGGGCATAATGGTGATTCACACCGGAAGGATTGTCGCTGTTGATGTAAAACACATTGTTCTTCAACTCTATATTGGTGGCATAGGTTGAATTCACCCCTTGCCCGTTTGAAAAACAGGCGGACATACCCCCATTGGAAGAACCATACTGATTCAACTGGCCCGAAAGATATACCGAGTTATAATAATACTTGTCGTTCCGGCCCTGGGCATTATGGATTCCTATAACATTGTAATAGGAACTTTCCCCATTTGAGGTAAGGTCATAGATAACATTGTTGGCATACAGGTTGCCGGATGGATTTTCGAAGGTATTAAAGGCAGGAGCAGCCTGGTAAATACCGTCAACCCAGTAAGAAGCGCCTGCTGCAGCCTGCCTGAGCTGATGAATTTTATTGCCTGAAATATTCATATTCCTGGAATTGGCCAGATAAACGCCGGCGACCCAGAAGTGCTGGCTGTTATAAATGATGTTTTGTATGTGGTTGCCGCTTACCAGGCCTCCATCCTGGTTCTCCATAAAGATCCCCTGGTTGGTGAAGCCTTCGCCGGAAACTTCGGTTCCAAGCAGGTTGTTTTTAATGACCAATCCCTCATCGAGCACCACTGTTGATTTGCCAAGAGCTACGATTCCGTTCCTTGCCCAGAAAATTTCGTTATTCTCAAGGGTGTTGTTCGAATTCGGGGCTTGTGCAAAAAAATTGCTCTCGATTGAAACCCCTCCGCCTGAAAAAATTCCGGCATAGGTGAGTGTGCCTGGTCCGGAGCCCTTGATCACAAGGTTTTTAACTGTATTGTTTGTGGCCCCGTCAGTACTGGTGGCGCTGGCGATCCAAACCATCGCACTGTTGATCGAACCGGCAAGATAGTGAAGTGTCAGGTCCCGGGAAGTGGATCCGTTGTTTGATCCATCGAGGGTGAAATAATCGACCCCGTTGAGTTTGATAACTCCTGCTCCCGTATTTGAATAGATGGTATGGGTGGTAGACGGTGCAGGTTTAAGGGAAATGGTTTTTCCGGGCCCTGCTCCGATAAAAGGTTCGAGGTGAAGCGGGAAGGCATTTTCTTCACCCGACTGATAGCTGGCGTCGAGTAAGAAATTTACCATCCCGGTAACCTCCTTGCCCGCACCAATATACGCCACTGCAGTCGCATTGCTGCCATCACCGGTGATTACAACCGTGGGCGCCATGTAATACCCGTCGCCATTACGGGTAACCAGGATGGCAGTTACCGCACCGAATTCATCTATCACCGCTTCTGCCAGGGCACCCGATCCACCCCCGCCGGCAATAACTACATAAGTGGAATACAGGCCATAACCGCTTCCCCCGTTCGTTACTTCAATGCGGTCGACTACATTGTTCACATCGGCAAAGGCCTGTGTGATGTCTACATAGGAGCATCCGGGCGACGGGGTATTGCCTGTTCCCCCGATCAGGTAATTGCCGGCAGGCAGGGTGCCCACGATCCGGTACGCATGAGGTGGCCCCGGCGGAATGCTGCAGGCAGGAGGACTATAGGTAAGTCCTTCGGCTCCGTCGGAGGGACTGACAGCCACATTCGGCGTTAAAAATCCATCCTGGGCGCACAGGTAATAATACACCACATCGCTCAATGCCACACCGTTGCCGAAGGTGAAACTGTACTGGTCTCCTCCAAGATGAGTGGCTACCGAACTGTTCCAGGTTGCGGCATCATTGATTTTCCAGTAAAGAACCGGCAACCCCGGCAGGGCGGTGGGCACTCCCGACTGGGCATCGGTGATTGACACCGTTAGGGTACGTTCAAGCAGTGATGAAGTATTTTTAAGAGCCAGGTAGCTGAATACCGGTGGTGTCAAATCGTTTGGGATTCCACCAAATTCGTCGGCGCCAACGTCAGGAGCTGAGGCATTATAAGATATATGATTCGGGTAGCCTGTATTTGGGAAGCGCATATCGTCATCGATGTCTGTTGTGATCCCAGGTGTGGTGATTATTGCCGCACCACTTTCACAATAGGTTGGAATGGTGGTTAAAAGATGAAGGTTATAGGGTGGAGTAACCGCTTCGGCAAATGGCGGATTCTCTGAAAAAGAAAGTGCATCCCGCGGCGCAACCCGTGCCTGGTAGGCAGAAAAAGTTTGATCACTTGCTGTTCCGTTATAGAAAATAAGGTTGTTCGGCCCCGGAACGCCTGCATAAAAGCAGTTGTTATTCGAAGCAGAGGAATAAGAAGTTAAACTTACCCCACTTCTCCGGTAGGCTACCGTGTACCCGGAGGTGCCGTGGGCAGAGGTGTTGACAAGAATATTGTTGCGCAATACCATGACCGGAGTTGTTGAAGCATACAAAGCAGCACTGCCGAATGTACTGCCGGTGCTTGTTCCATTAAGGTAAACCGTGTTGTAGTAAACATTGCTGGTGGTTCCGCCTGCAATATTGATGCCGGTGATGGATAGATTATTCGTTCCGGCGCTTGTATTGAGACCTGTAACGAAATTATTGTAAATATTTGCGGTGGTACCGCCCTGGTTATAGATCCCGTGAACCAGGCATGTGGCCGTGCTGCCGTTGTTGCTGCTGAGGTTGTTGAGATTGTTTTTATACACATTCCAGGCCGGGGTGGTGGTTGTATATAATCCATAAACGGTTCCGCCGTTGCCGGAACAATCGTGGAGGTCATTGGAAAAGCAATTTGAGGTGGCAAAAGAGGCCGTGTATATCAGGGTAAGTCCTCCGGTACTTGAATTTGAAAGTTGATGGATTGTGTTGTCATGAATAAACTGAACTGTTCCCGACGCATCAGATCTGATTCCGAAGTGGGAAGCCGTTCCTGAATAGGTTGAACCAACCAATTCATTGTTGTAAATCCTGATGGTGTCGGCGCCACCTGTGTTATAAATGCCATAAAGATTGCCTGTGGTGGTGACCGGCTGGTTGCAGTTTTTAATAATATTGTCATGAATTTTTATGGTATTCTGGGAGGGGTTTCCGCCCGCCTGATTCCATATCCCGTAAAGATTGCTCCCATTGGTTGTACTCCTGGATACCGAAATGTAATTTCCGGCGATTTCGGCAGATGAACCGGGTCCTGTCTGAAAGTATACCCCGGCGATAATACTGGCAGTGCCTGATCCGCTGACGATGGAATCATTCATCACTCTGAGAGAATCCTGGCAGGTGGCAAAAACACCGTAGGATGCCGAGCCTGCTCCCCCGAAATTGAATATCCTGTTCTTGCCGGCCAGGCCTATACAGTTGTTATGATCGAACAGGGTATAAGGCGTTAAGGCATTGAACCCGTTCATACTCACGCCGGTATACACATTTGATATCGTGTTATTCTCAAAAAGACAGTTGTTGCATGCATCGGTTCTGGCATACAGGGATAGCAGGGAAGTGGAGGTGGCAATGTGGTTGCCGGAATAAATACCCACTGAACTGACATTGGCTTTGTTGAGGGTAATGGTACAGTTTCGGATGGTCACATGCTGGCATCCATCGAATGGAGAATAGTTTTGCTTCTTGACCAGTGCATATCCCCACTCCGTCATTCGTGAGGTCAGAACATTTGAAGTGTTTTCCTCCAGGTCGATGCCATCGAATGTAATGTAATCGCCCCCGGTAATTTTGATTATTCCGTCGGTTGCCGAGGATGCAGAAATCACAAACGAGGTGATTTTGGGATTGCTCCCTGTGGTGAGCGGGTTTTTCCGGAATACAATGGAATCGGTTGCCGTACCGGTGGCAGTAATTGTTCCGGAATTAAAACTTGTAAGTGTCTCAGTATGGTTGGCATTCACATTGAAAATAACCCCGCCGGGGCCTGCCCCGTTCGTGTTCAATGCAGCAATTGCCGCCTGGATGGTGAGATAATCCGACGGAATGTTCTTTTCGCCTGTAAGTGTCTGGGAGGTTCCCATTCCTGTGATCCACAGCAGGAAACAGGTAATAATCAGCTTTTTCATCAGGTATCTGTTTTATGTGGTTGATATTGAATTAGGATTATTGAATCAAATACAGTGGATAAAAAACTAATTCGCGACGTATTTGCATTTCTGACATTATTTCCCCAACACATTACATAACACTGGATATTTTGATCTTGGAAATGAAATCCATACGACTCCTTCCTGATTTCAAATATATGAATTGTTAAGTATAAAAGCAAGTTTTTAATAATAGAAGAAAAAAACAGCCCTGCTTCCGCAAAATACTTATGATTATTTCATATATTTACTACTGTTTACACTTATATATTGGCTTTATTCAGCGAAACAGACTGACCATGCCCGGAATCCTGAAACATACCGTATTATCATGCTTCTTTTTCCTGTTTACGCAATTCATCCCTGCACAGGAAACCAACCACGACATGGTTTTTGTTCAGGGTGGAAAATTCAAAATGGGGTCAAAGATCGGAGGATCGGATGAAAAGCCGGTTCACGAGATCGTATTGGATGATTTCTATATTGGCAGATTTGAAGTTACCCAGATCCAATGGCGGCAACTCATGGACAATGATACCAGCACATGTTATTTTGAAGGGTGCGACAGTTGTCCCGTTGAACGTGTAAGCTGGTACAACGTGGGGGAATATATCAGGAAACTGAATGAGAAAACCCGGATGAACTACCGGCTACCGACAGAGGCGGAATGGGAGTTTGCAGCCAGAGGAGGCATGCTTTCGCGGGGGTATAAGTACAGCGGAAGTAATTCTGACAGCCTGGTGGCCTGGAAGGTTGGAAATTCTGACGCAAAAACACATTTGGTTGGCCATAAAAAGCCCAATGAACTTGGAGTTTATGACATGTCGGGCAATGTTTTTGAATGGTGTGCCGACTGGTACGCTCCGGAATGGTACCGGTTTTCACCTGTACACAATCCAAAAGGCCCTGTAGAGGGTGTTTTCCGGATCATCAGGGGAGGAAGCTGGTTTTACGATAATTCCGGCCTTTTAACAACCGACCGGGAGAGTGCAAATCCCTCCTACCGTTATGGTTATATCGGATTCCGGTTGTGCCGTTCAGTCAACATCGGAACAGAAAGGCCTGACAAGTCTCCACCCAATGAAAAAGATTCGGCGGAAGCCAGGAAAAAAGCTTTTTACAAAAAGTTTATAGGCTTTTAGCAGTTGAATTTAACATCTTTAAATTCATTTATTTACTATTTTTGACTTTGTATTTCTGTTCTGTATGTTATCATGAAGGCAAAAGCAATTTTGTTATGTCTGTTTTGTGCGACTCTGCCCATGTTGTTGCACGGGCAGCAAAACAATTTTCACGGCTTCATACTGAATGAAGAGACCGGGATTCCGATTCAAAATGTCAACCTGCTGGTCCGGAACACAAAATCAGGTACAGCTACAAATAAGGAAGGCGAATTTAAAATTACCCTGGGAAAACTTCCTGTTTTCATCGACATCACCTGCATAGGATATAAACCGCTTACGATTGAAGTTGGTGAAGTACTAAAAAAGACGGTGTTAATTAGATTAAAACCGCAGGTCAATCAGTTGGAAAGTGTCACAATCTCCGATCTGAAGGCAACCGTTGTATTTAAAGATCAGGATTATTCGGTTCTTGATTATGAAATCATGGGCGACAATTTGCTGATACTGGTTTTCAGGTACCAGTTAAGACGCTCGGTGATGCTGTTGTTAAACCCTGACGGGGATACACTTGCACAGGTGTCATTACCCGAACTTCCTCCCGGCAAGCTTTATAAAGACGCGTTTGGCAATGTTCATTATTTTTCAAAAAAAGGAACTGCGTTCCAATGTCATTACGACGAAACCCTTGCCCGACTGTATTTCCCGTTTCATACAACAGTTGATTCAATTCAGCACATGCTGGGCAATTTTTCTTTTATCATGAAAAAACGCCTGTACTTTCAGGAGGATTTTACCCATGGATTAATCTCAAACATTGGCTATTATGACATGGATCAGGGTAAAAGACACCTGCAAACAAGGAAAAATGACAAATTGATTTCGGATTATTACCGGGATAAGTACTTCTTTATGAATCCTTCACGGCCTGGTGATACCTGCATGCATGATACTGATGAACGCGCTTACGAGTTTTTTTCCAAAACAAAGAACAGGACCAGGATGTATAAAACTGGAGATGACCGGGTCGCGGTTTTTGACTTTTTCAATAATACAATTAACATTGTCGATGCTGACTGGAATCTGATCAAAGAGGTTCCCATCTCGTTTCACAAAGAGCAACAGTATGCATTTATTGCCGCACTTACAAATTCATTTTTCCCTGATGACACCTGGAAATGGAGCGGAAAACTACTGAATGATGATGTTTCGGGAGAAGTATTTGCCAGTTTTAAACGACATACTGAAGTGCGGTTAAGCAAGATAGATCTGGAATCAGGAATTCTGGCCAATGAGTATATCATACCGCTTTCCTTCCCCGAAAAGATCACCGTACATGGCGGCAATGCCTATTTTCTTTACAAGGAGTGCGGAGAGGAGGTAAAACGAAAATTATACAAAATGAAATTATAAATCCGTGATTACAAATTTCCACCCCCGGCCCTGGCTGTATGCCCTGCTCCTGCTCTTCTCTCAACAGGTTGTTTTTTCGCAGGCAGCGCAAGATTCAGCAGGGACAGCCAACCCGGCAGCGAAGTATATTGGCAAAATGGATACCGTTATCAGCCTCAGACTGAATGTGAACAACGAGCATGAAAGGTTTGTATTGGAAGGTTCCGATTTCACCTACGACATCCGTCCCAACATCTATTTCAGCAACAGGATATCAGTTAATTACAGGATTATTTCGCTGGGTCTCGGATTCACGCTCCGGTTTCTTCCCGGAAATAATGGCAACGAAATGCAGGGCAGAACAAAAGGTTTTAATTTAAGGTTGAACATCAGTACAAACCATTGGCTGCAGGAATTGCAATTCGGAAAGATCATTGGCTTTTATTTATTCAATACCGGGGATTTCAACACGGATTGGATCAAGGGCACCGACCCCTATATTCAGTTTCCGAACCTGCGGGTGATCGCAGTAAGGGGGGGCCACTTCCTATAAATTAAACCGGAATTTTTCAGTGAAAGCCCTTAACACACAAACAGAAATTCAGCTGAAAAGCTGCGGCAGTTTAATTCCTTCACTGTCATATACCTATTTCCTGACCGACAACAAAAGCAATGATACCATCCAGAAATCAAGTCAAAAGTCAAACAACTATGAGGCAGTGTTAAACCTTGGGTACTACTACACCTTTGTTATCGGCAAACGTGTATATATTTCCCTGGGCGTGGCGCCTGGTTGCGGTGCCAGTTATACCCACCTGGTTACCAGTTTCCCTGAAGAAAAAATCTACACTGATTATTTTTCTGCGGTATTCAGGATGCAGGAGCGCGCAGGAGTCGGATACAATTCAAGTAAATTTTTTGCAGGCGCCGATATCTCCATGGTTCAATCTGTCCGCAATGATAATACTACTGCGGTTCAGCTGAATGCAAGCCGAACCTACTTCCAGGTTTTTATCGGGTACAGGTTTACTGCACCGCGGTTTGTTAAGAAAAACACTTTGCTGCTTGAAGAAAAACTTCCGTTGAAGCCTACAAAATAAGCAATGGTGCCTTTGCTGGCTCATCATTTAGGTGTGGCTCCCGAAGAGGTTTTTTATCGGTGGATCAGGTCCCCCGGATGTGAACAGTCAGGATCAATTGCAGGTTCTGACTGGCGATATTTCTTCCATGGACTTGAATGTGACCTTAAGAATGTCTGCGACGGCAGGTTTCTCCGTCTCGACTTCGGGCCAAATGGAAGATATGACACTTTTACCGGATGGGGAATTCTTCAATTTATCATGACGACAAAACATCCCTGGCATGAATTTCCTGAGCTGAAAGCTTTCCTGGCCGCAGGGCCGGAACCCTGCAATGAGCGTTCTGGTTCCCATCACAAGATGGCCGGATTAATTTAAAATCCATACCTGTTTGAACCGAAAGGATTAAAATCTGGGAAGAGCGCATTATCAGGTAAAAAAATACCTTAACGTTTATTTTTATTCATCAGTGCAAAAACAGATTTCGGTAAGGATTTACCCATTTTGGTTTATTTAGACTTTGTATAAATCCATACCTGTTTGTCAATACATCTAAAATATAACATACATTTAGAGTCCAAAATAACCTTTAAACCCATCGCTTTATGGAGGATCAGAGACTTTCATTTTATGAGGAAGCCAAAGGGAACGGTGTTTCCCGAAGGGATTTTCTTAAATTTTGTGCCACCATGGCGGCCTTCCTCGGGTTGGAAGCCAGCGGGATAGGCCAGATCGTCAAAGCACTTGAGTCAAAACCCAGGCTTCCGGTCATCTGGTTCCATTTCCAGGAATGTACCTGCTGCAGCGAATCGTTCATCCGAGCTTCGCATCCGCTCGTGGCAGATATTGTACTGAATAAAATTTCCCTTGATTACCAGGAAACCCTGATGGCAGCTTCAGGCGTTCAGGCCGAAGAAGCGTATAAAGCGGTGATGGCTAAATACCCCGGCGAATACATCGTGATGGTAGAAGGTTCAATCCCTACCGGAAACGAGGCCTATTGCTGTATCGGCGGCCGCAGTGCCCTGCAGATCCTTGAAGAGGCTGTGAAGAACTGTAAAGCAGTGGTGGCCTGGGGCAATTGCGCTTCTGCCGGATGTGTTCAGGCTGCAAGCCCGAACCCCACAGGGGCAAAACCTGTTCACAAAGTGATCAGCGGAAAACCGGTTATCAATGTGCAGGGTTGTCCGCCCATTGCGGATGTGATGGCGGGTGTTGTTGTGCACCTCCTGACTTTCGACCGCATCCCCCAACTCGACGGATTGGGTCGTCCAAAAGCATTTTATTCCCGGAGGGTGCATGACACCTGTTACCGCAGGGCCAATTTCGACGCAGGGCTCTTCGTTGAGTCATTTGACGATGAAGGTGCAAAGCGCGGCTATTGCCTCTATAAAATGGGGTGCAAAGGACCTGTTACCTATAACTCCTGCGGCATTATCAAGTGGAATGACGGAGTTAGCTATCCGATTCAATCGGGACATCCATGCATCGGTTGTTCCGAAGCCGGTTTCTGGGACAACGGTCCGTTCTATCAGCATCTGCCTGAAGTAGCCGGATTTGGCATCGAAACCACTGCCGACAAAATCGGTCTGGGACTTGGTGTTGCAACGGCCGTCGGCATTGCCGGTCATGCCATTGTGACCAACATCCGCAAGAACAAGGAAATAAAAAACGCAGAACCCATTGAAGGTTCTAAAGTCGAAACCAAGAAATAAACATAGCCATGGCAGAAAGAATCGTCATAGATCCCATCACCCGTATTGAAGGCCACCTGCGGGTTGAAATTGAAATTCAGGATGGAAAAATAACTGATGCCTTCAGTGCAGGCACCATGGTACGGGGCATCGAAACCATTTTAAAGGGCCGTGATCCCCGTGATGCATGGGCCTTTGTAGGCCGGGTATGCGGTGTGTGTACTTCTACACACTCACTTACCTCTGTAAGATCGGTGGAAAATGCCCTGGGCATCTCAGTGCCGCCTAATGCAGAGCTCATCCGGAACCTGATGGCCAGTGCATTATACATCCAGGACCATGTGGTCCATTTTTACCAGTTACATGCGCTCGACTGGGTAGACGTGGTATCGGCCCTCAAAGCCAATCCTGCCGAAGCATCACGCATAGCCCAAAGCATTTCATCCTGGCCAAAGAGTTCTGTAGGATATTTCACTGACATCCAGAAAAAATTCAAAAATTTCGTGGAAAGCGGCCAGCTGGGCATTTTCGCCAACGGATACTGGGGCCACAAAGCTTACAGCCTTCCACCTGAGGTGAACCTTATCGCAGTAGCCCATTATCTTGAAGCCCTTGAATGGCAAAAAGAGCTGGTAAAAGTGCATACGGTTTTTGGCGGGAAAAATCCGCATCCCAATTACCTGGTCGGAGGTGTTCCCTGCTCCATTAACATTGATGAGGCAAACGCTATCAATGCAGAACGGCTTGCGTTTGTGGGTAAATTATTCGAAGATGCAAAAACTTTTGTAGACCAGGTTTACATTCCTGATTTACTAGCCATTGCCTCATTCTACAAAGATTGGGGAGCGATTGGCGGCGGATTGACAAACTATCTCTCTTTCGGCGATTTCCCGACCAACGGATACGAGAATACCGACAGCTTTAAAATACCGCGCGGGGCTATTCTGGGCCGTGACCTGAGCAAGATTCACGAAGTGAAGGCAGAAGACCCCGAACAGATCCAGGAATATGTGAATAATTCATGGTACGAATATTCCAAGGGCGATAAAACAGGTCTGCATCCCTGGGATGGAGAGACCAAGTTCAACTATACCGGGCCCAAACCGCCCTATGAACATCTGGATGTTTCGCAGAAGTACAGTTGGGTAAAGACCCCGCGATGGAAGGGAAATCCGATGGAAGTCGGGCCGCTTTCGCGCATGCTTATCGGGTATGCCTCCGGCCGGGCCGATTACAAGGAAGTTATTGAAGGCACGCTCAAAGCGCTGGATGTCCCTGTTGCCGCTTTATTCTCCACATTGGGCCGTACTGCCGCCCGGGGACTTGAAACAAAATTGGTTTGCGGCTGGGCGCTGGAGTTTTATCAGCAACTTCTTTCCAATATTAAGAATGGCGATTCCCGGACACAAAACAATGCCAAATGGGAACCTGACTCCTGGCCGCAAAAAGCCAAAGGCATTGGTATGGTGGAAGCACCCCGTGGTGCTCTTTCACATTTTATCGTGATCGAAGACAAGAAAATCGCCAATTATCAGCTGGTGGTACCTACCACCTGGAATGCCTCCCCGCGCGATCTCAAGGGGCAGCGTTCTGCTTTTGAAGAATCGCTGATCGGAACACCGGTTGCCGACCCTAAAATACCATTGGAAGTATTGAGAACCATACATTCCTTTGACCCCTGCCTGGCCTGCGCGGTGCATCTGTACGATGAAAACGGAACTACCATTCATGAACTGAAAACCTATTGAGCCATGAGAAACCGATCTGTTCCTTTGCGTGAAGTGCATGTCTGGGAAATGCCCGTTCGTGTATATCATTGGGTCAACGCACTTTGCATTACCGTGCTCTGTGCCACCGGCTACCTGATTGGCGATCCACTTGCTTTGATGAGTGGCACCGAAGCCTATTTCAATTATTGGTTCGGAACCGTAAGGTTTATCCATTTCATCAGCGCGTTCCTGTTTTTCTTCAATTTCATCTTCCGGCTTTATTGGGGATTTACCGGGAATGAATTTTCGCGCTGGTATAACTATATTCCGCTGAAACGATGCCAGTGGAAAGAGATGCTGGACGTAATCAAAGTAGATGTTCTCCAGCTAACCAATAAAAGGATCGACTCAATCGGCCACAATTCACTGGCAAGTTTCATCTATTTTATCACCTTTCTCATTTTTCTGCTGCAGTGCCTTACCGGGTTCGGAATGTATGCAGCCATGAGCAGCGCTTTTTTCCCGAAGCTCTTTGCATGGGTGGTGCCTTTTCTGGGGGGCGATATGAACGTAAGGCAAATTCATCATATTCTGATGTGGGGGTTTATTCTCTTTGCCATGGTACACATGTACCTCGTATTTTACCATGATTACATCGAACGCAGAGGCGTAACTTCGTCGATGATCGGTGGATGGAAATTCATTGAAGAGGATGTGATCGAGCGGCACGACAACAGGACGGAAGAGTGTCCTAAGGACTTCTAACTTTTTATAATTAGTACATTTGCCTGAACTTCAACACAAAATCCTGGTACTCGGGATCGGTAATTTATTGATGAATGATGAAGGTGTGGGTATCCACGTGATATCCAGGCTTGAAAAGGAGGAATTTACAGATGCCGACCTGATGGATGGAGGTACGGGAGGATTCCACCTGCTGGGATTTATACAGTCGTATGAAACCATCATTATCATCGATGCCTCACTTGATGAGCACCCCCCCGGCCATGTAAGGGTACTGCACCCAAGGTATGCCAAAGATTTTCCGCGACAGCTGAGTGCTCATGAAATCGGACTTAAAGATCTGATCGACTCGGCCATCCTGTTGGGCAAGATGCCTGTTCTGCATCTTATAGCCATCTCTGTGAGCGATTTCCAGGATATGGGAATGGAATTGTCGCCTGCCGTTGAAAATGCAATACCCGCCGCAATACAGTGTGTTAAAGACTTAGTTGTTCAAGCCACTTGAACCAATCACTCATTCCTTCCCCGGTTTTTGCCGACATTTGAATAAACTCAAGGTCCGGATTCAGCTGGCGTGCATAGTTTTTGGCCGTTTCCACATTGAAATCGACATAGGGCAGCAGGTCGGTTTTATTGATGATGCAGAGGTTCGAGGTTTGAAACATGTAGGGATATTTCAGGGGTTTGTCATCCCCTTCTGTCACGCTTATCACCACTACCCTTTTTTGTTCTCCCAGGTCGAACATGGCCGGACACACAAGGTTGCCCACATTTTCGATGAAAAGGATCGACTTGTTGCCGACTTCCATTTTTTTCAATGCAAGATGGACCATTTTCGCATCGAGGTGGCACCCCGATCCTGTATTTACCTGAATGGCGGGGGCACCCGATCGCTCTATCCGGTCGGCGTCCCTGGTAGTTTGCTGATCGCCTTCGATCACAAATATCTTATGCTTTGAAACCAGCGCCTTAATCGTTGTTTCCAATATACTGGTTTTACCGGAACCGGGCGAACTTACCAAATTCAGGCACAAGATATGTTTCCCTTCAAAATGTCCGCGGTTGCGTTCAGCCAGGCGGTTATTCTCCGAAAGAATATCCATATTGAGACTGATCACTTTCTTCTGTCCGTGGTCATGCGTGTGGGTATGAGGTTCATGATCGTGGTCATGGGTATGGCTGTGACCGTGGTGTTCATGATCGTGACCGTGATCATGTGCATGATGATGGTCATGATCGTGGTTACTGCCATGAATTCTAAATTCATCTGGATTTCCGCATCCGCATGTTTCGCACATAGTATCCTGTTTTGGTGGTTCTGATTGTTAAAATATCTAATTTTTAATGGATATGTGGATTATACCGGTGCATGGATTGCCCCCATATTATCTTTCACATTACTGTGCAAGGATTGACAGGACTTTAAACTCCGTTCCCCCCGTAATTTCTGAAGGGAAGCACTGACATACCGGGCATACATCGACCCGGTTTTTCATCTCAAATTCCAGGTTACAGTTTATGCATTTTCCTTTGCCCGGAGTTTTGACCAATTGAATTTCTGCGTTTTTCAACAGAGTGCCTGGCACGATCAGCTCCAGGGCCGACAGAAATGCATCCGCCTCAACACCACAAAGAGTTCCGACTTCGATCAGGATTTCCTGTATGGCGCTTATTCCATTTTTACCCGCCTCACGCCGGGCCAGTTCAACCACTTCCATGGCAAGGGAAAGTTCATGCATGTATTTTCTGTTTTAGCATATGCGTGGCAAAGGATCTCCTGTAAGAATATCGAGAATCCTCCTGCCGCCGGTTCCGGTTTTCATGACCACCTTTCCGGGGTGATCGGTTACGATATGCCCAATGATGGCGCTTTGCAGGCCGAACGGGTGATTCTTCAGAATTTCAAGTACATGAAGGCTTTCCTCCTGTGAAACAACAATCAGCACTTTCCCCTCATTTGCAATATGCAACGGATCAAACCCGAGAATCTCGCACATGGCATTCACTCCTTTTCCAACGGGCAATGATTGTTCGTCAACCTCAATTCCCAGTTTTATTTTCACAGCCAGTTCATTGAGCACTGTCGCGACTCCTCCCCGGGTGGGATCACGCATAAATTTCACACCCTGCGTCTGATCCAGAACTTCACGTATCATGTGGTTCAGGGAAGCGCAATCAGAAATCACCTGTGAGTTGAAATTAAACGATTCGCGGGCATTCATCACTGCCATCCCATGATCGCCGATGGTGCCGTTGATGATCACCACATCCCCCGGCAAGATATTCTGAGCCCGGCCAATAAACTGGTCCTCCCTGCTCACCATCCCTATTCCCGCCGTATTTATGAACAACTTGTCGCATTTGCCCTTATTGACCACCTTTGTGTCGCCGGTCACGATAGCTACATTTGCAAACCGGGCTTCCTCTGCAAGTGATTTTACAACGAGTTCCAGTTCGTGCATCGGAAACCCCTCTTCAAGTATAAACGAGACACTGATATATTTTGGGGTTGCACCCGAAACGGCCAGGTCGTTCACAGTACCGCACACGGCCAGTTTACCGATGTTGCCACCGGGGAAAAAGATGGGGTCGATCACAAATGAGTCTGTTGTAAATGCAATGCCGGGAGTGTCGACCGGCAGGATGGCGGCATCTGTTTGTTCATTAAGAATTGGATTCCCGAAGTGTTTAATAAACAGATTTTCAATCAGATCATGCATCTTCCGGCCGCCATTGCCATGGCTAAGCAGTATCTTATCTTCTATTGGGTTCATGAGCGGTATTTATAATAGGTTGCACAGGTGCCTTCCCCGGAAACCATACAAGCCCCCACCGGATCGGCCGGGGTACAGGTTGTTGCGAACAACCGGCAATCGCTGGGTGTTTTTAATCCTTTTAATATTGATCCGCAGATGCAGCCTTTGGGATCTTTTGGCTCGGGAACGTTGAGAGGATATACCTTTTCGGCATCAAAAGCTGCAAATTCATTTCTGATTTTGAGCCCGCTGCCCGGAATGATACCGAGGCCGCGCCATTTGTCGTCCTTTTGTTCAAAAACCTTCTCAAGCATATCCCTGGCGATCAGGTTGCCTTCGGGATGCACCATACGTTTGTACTGAATTTCCACCTTTGGAGTGCCTGATTCACACTGCCTGGCAAGCATCAGGATAGACTGCATCATGTCGGCCGGCTCAAATCCTGAAACCACAACTCCAAGTTTATATATATCGGCCAGGTCATTATAAATTGCAGTTCCTGTAACGGCGCTTACATGGCCGGGAGCGATAAACCCATCAATCTTCACCCCGTCTTCCACCAGGGCCTTCATCACCGGGGGCATCACTTTGTGTGCGCTCAGGACAAAAAAATTGACGATATGCTCTTTCTGAGCCTGAACTATGGCGGCAGCAGTTGCCGGAGCAGTGGTTTCAAATCCGATTCCAAGGAAAAAGACCGGACATTCCGGATTTTTTTTTGCGATTTCCAGCGCCTCCAGTACTGAATAAACGATCCGGATATCCTCCCCGTTTGCCTTCTCTTTTTCAAGGGACGTAATGGAACCAGGCACGCGGATCAGGTCGCCGTAGGTAGTAATGATGGCCCCGGGGATTTTACTGTATGCGATGGCAGTGTCGAGGAAATGCTGGCTGGAAACACACACCGGGCATCCCGGGCCCGATAGCAACCTGATGGTGGAAGGAAGCAATGCATGCAACCCAAAACGGTGGATCGCCATGGTGTGCCCGCCACATACTTCCATGAGGGTGATCTGTTTCTTTGAAATGTTCTTCAATTCCTCAGAAACAGCGACAATAAGCTCCCTGTTCCGATATTCATCTACGTATTTCATATGCCGGTTGTTAGATTTCCCTCCCCGACCCTGCCGGGGTCTATAATCCCGTATGCGGGGAGTTGCTGGCGATTTCATTTAAAAGCCGCAGGGTTTCCGCAGCCTCTTCTGCATCAACCTTTTGCAGGGCAAAACCGGCATGAAGCATCACAAAATCGCCCGGATGAACATCGTCCAGCAACAACAGGCTGGCCTTGTATTCAACATCTTCAATGGTCACAAGGGCAGTTGACCCTTCAACGCTGATCACTTTTGCAGGAATGGCTAAGCACATATCAAACTCCTCCTTTTTGCTGCGATAATTAATTGTCCCAGGGCAAGTCCCCCATCATTTGAGGGGATACCGGCATGGGCAAATACGTCAAAACTATTTTTCTCAAGCAAGGCAATCGTCCCTTCCAGCAGATATTTGTTCTGGAAAACCCCGCCGGAAAGCACTACTTTGTTTACTCCTGAGGTCTGACGGATTATCTTTACAGCCTCAAAGATAACAGAAATTATGGTATTGTGGAACTTTGATGCAATAATTGAGGAGTGAACTCCCTGCAGCAAATCGTCAACAATCCCACGAATGACCGATTCGAAGCGAATGGTTTGCAGGATGGTGAATTGATATGATTCCGTAACGTTTTCCTGAACCAGCGATTCCAGCCGCATGGGGCCTTCGGCCTGAAAAGCAGCCACCTGGCAAAGATCAAGAAGTGAGGCGATGGCATCGAACAGCCTGCCTGCACCCGAAGTAAGCGGACAGTTGATATTCCGGTCGATCATCTGTATTAAGAACGCTGCTTTCTCCGGTTCAATTTTCCCGAGAAATGGCAAGTCGAGGCTGGTGAATTCCCTGCCGTACACTTTATACAGCCAGGAAACGGCCATGCGCCATGGCTCGTTTGCTGCAAGGTCGCCACCCGGCATGGGAACATATTCGAAATGGGTGATGCGTGTGTAGTCATTTAAATCGCACAAAAAAAACTCCGCGCCCCAGCTTTGTCCGTCATCCCCCAGGCCGGTACCGTCAAAGGCCACACCAATCACTTCTTCATCGAGATGGTGCCCGGCCATGCAGGAGGCAATGTGGGCATGATGATGCTGAATGGAGACAATCGGAACTCCTTCGAAATTCCGGGCAGTTTTGGTCGAAATATAATCGGGATGCAGATCCACGGCAAGCAGGGTTGGTTTTACCCGGAACAACTGCAGGAACCGGGAAAGGGTTTGTTCATAAAACTGCGCAGTCTCCAATCCCTGCAGATCCCCGATATGCTGGCTCAGAAATGCCTTTTGTCCTTTCCCGACACAAAAACAGTTAGTCAGTTCGGCTCCGAATGCAACAATCCCATCGGTGTCAAAGGCTGTTCGCACAGGTGCCGGGGCAAATCCGCGGGAACGCCTCAGGACACGCTCTTTTTTGTCGATAATCCTGACAACAGAATCATCCGTACGATTATATATTTCCCTGTTATGCAACAACATAGCATCGGTGCAACCGGAAAACTGTGAAATGGCTTCTTCGTTGTCAATCAGTATGGGCTCATGGCTGAAATTCCCGCTGGTAAGCACGATTGCTGCGGTGTCCAGCTTTTTAAACAACAGGTGGTGCAACGGCATGTAAGGCAGCATTCCGCCAATGAGGTTCAACCCCGATTGAATACCCCGGGCCAGCTGAGGCAAACCGGGCAGGCTTCCTGCTTCCAGCAGCACAATCGGGCGCCTCCACGAAACAATTGCCTGTTCCTCTGTCTCGTCTGTAATTGTATATTGTTTCAGGGTTTCAAGGTCACGGAACATCACGGCAAATGGTTTTCCGTCGCGATTTTTCACATTTCTTAATTTCTCAACTGCCTGTTCATTGAATGCATCACAGGTGAGATGCATCCCTCCCAGTCCTTTTATAAGTAAAATCCCTCCCTGCCCGATACTGGTCGAAACGTAGTCAAGTATGAAATCCATTGAATCGCCGATCTTTTCTCCCCCTGCAAATAATTCGTAACCCGGTCCGCAGGAAATACATGCTGTGGGTTGTGCATGGAATCTGCGGTCGCTGATGTTTTCATATTCATCCCTGCAATGTTCGCACATCGGAAATTCCTGCATGGTTGTTTTAGCCCGGTCATAAGGAAGATCACGGATGATCGTAAAACGCGGCCCGCAATTGGTACAATTGACGAATGAATAATTCAGCCTGTTTCCCGACTTCCCGATATCCTGCAAACATTCGCTGCACACAGCTATATCGGGGCTTATTTCAGTTATTTCATCGGATACATTGTTGCTTTTCAGAATTACAAGTTCAGTAAACTCCTCATATTGGATTTCTTCCGATGAGATTTCATCGATCACAGCGGCGATTGGCGTTTCCGATTCAAGCGACTCCAGGAAACCGTCAATGTTCTCCTGCTTCCCGCTAACCCGGATTCTTACATTCTCATTGGTGTTTTGCACCCATCCGTTCAGGCCATGCCGAAGGGCAATACGGTAAATAAAAGGCCGGAATCCGACCCCCTGTACCAGTCCTGTAACGATAACCTGTATGGTTTTAACGGGTTCTGTCATTCGCGCTGCTGCCATTATATCCGGATCATTGTCCGAATACCTTTTTCAGGAGGGCGGTAGCCTGGGCTGCAGGGTCCTTCCTGATTTTTGCCTCTTCCTTTGCCACCATGACGAATAAACCGGCAATGGCCTTATCGGTAACATAGGCCGTAAGGTCCGGATTTTGCTTTTTCACAAACGGGATCTGGTTGTATTGTTTTATCACTTCCGTCCACAGCCTGGTTGCATCAACTTTGTCGAGAGAAGCTTTGATGATCGGGCTGAATTTCACTTTCAATTCGGGAGAGGTAGTCTTATCAAGATAGCGGGTAGCCGCGTCATTGCTTCCTTTAACAATGTTTATGGCATCGGTGATGCTCATCCCGTTGATGGCAGATACAAATACCGGCCCGGCACTTTTGGCAGCATCTTCGGCCGCGCGGTTGAGGGAGGTTACCACCTCATCAACCTGTGAGCCGAAACCGAGAGCTCTTAGTTTGGTTTCCACATCTTTGGCTTCCTGAGGAAAGGGAATTTTGATCTGGGGGTTGTTAAAATATCCGTTTACTTTCGAAACTATGTTTACACTCTCATCTGTGCCTTTTACAAGCGCCTCACGGATGCCGGCGGCGGCATCTTTTTCGGTAAGTCCGCTTTTCCCGGTGCCGGTGATTTGTTTGATCCCGATCGGAAACTGGCCAAAAGCAGCCATGGATAATGTGAACAGAATGAGTGAGGTCAGCAGGTTTTTATATATTCTCATAATTTGAAGGTTGCAGATTGTTAAAGAGTAATAATACTGAACGCTGGGATTTTCATTTTGTTATCCTGTTGATCCATTATCGAATTTTGTCCCTGAAGCCATTCCGGTCATTAAGTGTAGTACCTTTGCTATATAAAACCGGACAGCCCAATGAAAAAGCTATGGATTATTTACCTCATCATGGTACTGTTCCCCGGCAGGTTTTTTGCCCAGGGAAGCTGGAATCCTGCTGGCCTTGATCCCTCATTTCCAAGAACTTTACTCGACAGTCTCGCCATTCCAACAGTCAGGGGCACCCTGTCGGACCCGGATCATCTTCAATCCTATGGCAGCATCTGGGCAACAGCCAATGCGCCCGTCCCGGCCGGGAATACCACTACCGATGAACGCACAACGCGGTCATTGATCGCGAGGGAAGCAGCATTCGTATTGCTGATGGACAGAAAATTCTCATCCAATGCCATTGTTCCCCTGTCGCAAAATGAACGGGATTTCATGCTGACCCGGGCGCTGGCAATTCTTGAACAATTAAATACCGATGTGGATGTTGGCACCGGCTGGACCTTCTACAACCCCTGGCAGCACCGGTCGAAGGAACTTATTTCCTGTCTTATTGCCTACGATTTGCTGAAAGGTGCCGGTATTGCCCAGTCACTTCTGGAACTGTCAAAAACAAAGCTGCTTGCCTTCAGTGCCAATCTGTATCAGAAGTCGATGGCAACCTATGTAATATACTTCATTTTTACACTCAAGTTTTTCAACTTCCAGGTCAACAACCACAGCATCATGACTGCTTCAGCGCTGGGACTGGCAGCAGTGGTTTTTAATGATCATTCGAATGCCAATGTGAATTATCAGCCCCGGAACTGGATCAATGCAGGCCTGTACAACCTTGACAACACCTTGTGGATGGAAACCGGCACCTATCCGCGTGTTTCAGAACCGGATACGCTGGCAGGTTATGCTGAAGGACCAAACTATTTTAAATATTGCTTTGAAAACGCCTTCCCTTTTATCCGTTCCATGGGGAATTTTTTACCCGACGGATATTATGACGTTACGTTTAACAGCACGACACGCAACATCCGGAATCCCTGGTTCGACATAAGGTATGACAGACTGTACGACTGGATGAACAAGATCCGTATGCCGAACGGCAGTTGTCCATCCATTCATGATTGTTACATGGGCTTTGGCACGGCAATTATGGCACTATCCGGTAAACCCAGGTACAACTGGATCAATCCTGGTTTTTCGCCTGATGAACCCACCATTCGCACCCAGTACATTGCAACCAATGTGGCACACGGGGGCATCATGGATAGTTTGTACCAGTCATTGCCGGCAGCCGGCAGCCTGGTTTTCAGATCATCGTGGGCGTCTTCTGCCATTTACATGCATTTCATCGGCAAGCATGGCGTAGCACTTACCGGGGCAAAAGCCCATCACCAGGGGGATGCTTCCAGTTTTTCCCTGATGGCGTACGGGGAACTCCTGGCAGTAGATCCCGGTTATCCGGGGGCTTCCCTTGCATCACTCGAAAATAAAGCTGTTGATCACAGCCTGATCCTTGTAAATGGTGCCGGCCCCGATCCTCCGAATGGAGAAACAGTGAGCACTTCAACAAATACCGCATATATTGAACATGGTTTTGACACTCCTGTTCTGGACTATGGAGAGGTTCGTGTAAATTACAAAGGTGCCGAGATCATACGAAAGAACCTGTTCGTGCGTAATACATACTTTCTGCTCTCCGACTTCATCTCCTCATCCACAGCCAACAGTTACACTTTTCAATTGCATGGAAACGGCTTGATTGGTGCTTCTCCGGTCACTTCAACAGGAGCCTTTTTGCCCGATTTCAGCAATTTCAGGGGAACCTATACGCGCAATTCAGCATCCCTGCTGGCAAGGGTTACCGTACCCGGGAATGCATCTGCATATACTTATGAACCGGACAGTATGGTAATTGACGGAGGTTTCAGGAAATACTCGAAGATGCTGGTCCAAAAGACCAACACCACCAATACCCTCTTTTTGTCTACCCTGTTTCCATACACCCTGGTTTCTCCGCTGGTATTACCGGCCAGCCAGGGAGGTGCGTCAACTTCTGCCAGGATCACGGCAGATAACTACCACGACCTTGTATTTTGTTCACATGGCGGGGTTTTGGTCAACATCTCTGCCGACTCATCGGGCATGAACAAAGCCATCAAAGGCAATGGTAAAATAAATTTCCTGTCGGAGGACTCAAATGGTCATTTTGCATCGGCATTCCTGCAATATGGCGACAGCATCATTGGCGGAACCCAACCCATCATCAAGACCCTGAAGAAAATGGACATTGCCTGGATGAAAATTGATTCGGTTCTTTATGGAGGTTTTACTTCCGATTTTGGCGCTGTGAAGTTTTACTCCGAAAGAGCTTTGCAAATTCTGGACGGCCCTGTATCCAGTATTTCCTATGATTCCCTGCATCACCTTTCGGAAGCGGTTTTCAGCGGGAAAGGGAATTTCATCCTGGGTCCGGAAGATCTTACCTGGATATGGACCGGTTCAGCCAGCGAAGACTGGCACAATGAGGCAAACTGGCAAATGGCTGATCATCCATCCATCCGGGGAATTCCTGTTGCAACAAACAATGTGATCATTCCCTCCGGCACAATGCAAATGCCCGTAGTTTTTTCAGATAATCCGGCCATCTGTCACGATCTCACAATTTCTCCTGATGCAACGTTAACAGTTGATTCAATGAAATTCCTTACCGTAACGGGCACCCTTACCCTTGAAGGTAACTAGCCCGGGTTGACTTGTTAAAAGGAGATGGTGTATTCATAGTTAACCGGCCCTGGTTTATCCTTATCAGGATCACTTTTATCTTCAGGTTCATCTTTTACCGCGGAGGTGTACTGAATCCTCATACCAACCGGCAAACGGAAGTTGATGGTGGTTTTGGTGGTCATTTTAACCCTTACACCCCTGTTTTTAACTTTTTCGAAGCGAAGCATGCTGATAATCCTCAGTGCCTCTTCATCACACCCGTAACCCACACTTTTGAGGATACGCGGATGCTGTACCAGCCCATTGTCATGTACATCATATTCAACAATTACCTTTCCTTCCACCCCTGCCTGCAGGGCGGCGGCAGGGAAGCGCAGGTTGGATGCAAGAAACTCCTTGAAAGCCTCACTGCCCCCGGGGTATTTGGGCATATTCAGGAA
>CAZVNF010000018.1:34288-36449 GCA_964628215.1 uncultured Draconibacterium sp. | reverse complement strand
GTCCACCCGTCCACCCGTCCACCCGTCCACCTGTCCACGTTTTCAATTATTGCCGGTATCTTTATACTATATTACATTTTGGAACGTTAAAATTACTCAAATTGTATGATGCCTAAAAATATAATTATAAAAAATGTTAGGGTATGGCTGTTTGGGATCGTCATGATCGCGGGTGCATTCGCGTGTAAAAAAGAGGAACAGGCACCTGAAATACCCTATGTTTATGTAAATTTCAGCCTGAACCCGAACGGGACACAATACATAAATCTCAACGTTGTGAATGGTTGGGAAACAGTTGTTGGAGGATACAATGGTATTCTGATTTTCCGCAAGGCCCTGGATGAGTTTTCAGCCTTCGAGCGCGCCTGCCCATACGATCCGGTTACAAAAGGTGCACAAATCAGGGTTGACGACTCGGGAATAACCTGCTATTGTCCGGTGTGCGGGTCAAAATACATCATGGTTGACGGAACTCCTTATGAAGGCCCTTCACACTTTCCTTTGAAACCGTACACCACTGTTTATGACGGGGGGATGTTGTATGTTTCGAATTAGGTGGACGGGTGGACGGGTGGACGGGTGGACGGGTGGACGGGCGGACGAGTGGACGGGTAAACGGGTAAACGGGTAAACAGGTAAGCAATGGTAAACTGGTAAACTGGTAAACAAAATAAAACAGGTAAACTGGTAAACTGTTTCAAAAATCTGTTTACCCGTTTACCTGTTTACCCGTTTACCCGTTAGTTTTTTAGTACCGATAATGCTCCGGCTTGTACGGCCCGTCAAGGTTGACGTTTAAGTAATCCGCCTGCTCCTGGGTGAGTTTCGTTAATTTCACCCCGATTTGTTCCAGGTGGAGCCTGGCAACTTCTTCGTCAAGCCGTTTCGGGAGGCGATAAACACCTACCTCATAATCATGCTGCCATAAGTCGAGTTGGGCCAGGGTCTGATTGGTGAATGAATTCGACATCACAAAGGAAGGGTGCCCTGTGGCACATCCCAGGTTCACAAGACGGCCTTCGGCAAGAAGATAGATGCACTTTCCATCCGGGTAAACATATTTATCTACCTGTGGTTTAATGTTGATTAACTGAATGCCGGGCCAGTTTGTCAGCTGCTCAACCTGGATTTCATTATCAAAATGACCGATGTTACACACGATAGACTGATCCTTCATGCACGACAGGTGCTCTGCCGTGATCACATCCTTATTTCCGGTTGTGGTTACATAGATATTGCCTTCGGGCAGTGCATCTTCAATGGTACTCACTTCAAATCCCTCCATGGCAGCCTGAAGCGCACAAATCGGATCAATTTCCGTAACGATCACCCGGGCGCCGTATGAACGCATGGAGTGGGCACAACCCTTTCCAACGTCGCCATAGCCCAGAACTACTACAACTTTACCGGCGATCATCACATCAGTGGCACGTTTGATTCCATCAGCCAGTGATTCGCGGCAACCGTAGAGGTTATCGAATTTTGATTTGGTAACTGAGTCATTCACATTGATTGCAGGAACCAGCAATGCTCCTTTTTCCTTCATCTGATAAAGGCGGTGCACACCGGTAGTTGTCTCTTCCGAAACCCCTTTCCATTCGGCAACGGTATTTGACCACCTTGTTTTATCTTCCACATAGATTTCCTGGAGTTGTTTCATAAATGCTTTCTCGTCGGCATTTTCAGTTGCAGCCTTCAGTAATTCCGGATTTTTTTCAATTTCAAATCCCTTGTGGATCATCATGGTTGCATCGCCACCGTCATCAACGATGAGATTCGGCCCTTTTCCACCGGGGAAACTCAGCGCCATGCTGGTACACCACCAATATTCATCAAGGGACTCCCCTTTCCATGCAAATACAGGGATACCTTTGGCGGCAATGGCCGCAGCTGCGTGATCCTGGGTCGAAAAAATGTTGCAGCTGGCCCAGCGCACATCAGCTCCCAGCTCAATGAGGGTTTCAATCAGGACTGCAGTCTGTATGGTCATGTGAAGTGACCCGCTGATGCGAACTCCTTTGAGAGGTTTTTCTGCAGAATGTTTTTTACGGATGGCCATGAGACCAGGCATCTCCTTTTCAGCGATTTCAATCTCTTTTCTGCCCCATTCAGCCAGAGACATGTCGGCTACTTTATATTTCATATTCGTTGACATTGCAAG
>CAZVNF010000018.1:13784-34188 GCA_964628215.1 uncultured Draconibacterium sp. | reverse complement strand
GGGAATGACGACAGATATATTTGATGCGATAAAAAAAAGGGTTCTGGTGCTCGACGGTGCCATGGGAACCATGGTTCAGCGTTACAGATTAGAGGAGGCAGATTTCAGGGGCGACCGGTTTAAAGGGTTTGCTCACAACCTCAAGGGAAACAATGACTTGCTTGTGCTCACAAAGCCAGCTGTTATCAGTGAAATTCATGAGGCCTACCTTGAAGCGGGAGCTGACATCATCGAAACCGATACCTTTAACGCAAACAGGATTTCGCTTTCCGATTACCATCTTGAAGATCTGGCGTATGAGATCAACCTGGCCGCTGCCAGGCTTGCCAAAGAGGCAACCGCACGCTTCACCATGAAGGATACAGACAAGCCCCGCTGGGTTGCCGGATCTATCGGTCCGACCAGTAAAACGGCTTCCATGTCGCCGGATGTACAAAATCCCGCCTACCGTGCGGTAAGTTTTGACGACCTGTATTCGGCTTACCGTGAACAGGCCAGGGGACTTCTTGACGGCGGTGCGGATATCCTGATGGTTGAAACCATTTTTGATACACTTAATGCAAAAGCGGCCCTGATCGCGGTATTTGACGAAATAAATGAAAGAAATTCTTCCACCGCTCCGGGGATCGGGGATACCGGATCGCGTATCCCGGTTATTGCCAGTGTCACAATCTCCGACAACAGCGGCAGAACCCTGTCGGGACAGACACTCGAAGCCTTCCTTTTTTCCATCATTCATTTTGATCTTTTTGCCATCGGGATCAACTGTTCCCTGGGTGCCGCAGAATTAAGACCCTATATCGAAGAATTATCCGGAAAGGCCCCATTCCCGATCATTGCTTATCCCAATGCAGGGTTACCCAACCAGTTCGGGGAGTATGACCAGTCTGCTGTGGAAATGGCCGGTTATATCGGTGATTTTCTTGACAACAGGTTTGTGAACATGATTGGAGGCTGCTGTGGTACTACCCCCGACCACATTCGTGCATTTGTTGAACTTGCAGGTAATGCGCCGGTTCGTGAAATTCCGGAACGCACGCATGAACTGAGGCTCAGCGGACTGGAGCCTCTAACCATTTTTAAAGGAAGTAATTTTATCAACATCGGGGAACGCACCAATGTTAGTGGTTCCCGGAAATTTGCCCGGCTCATTAAGGAGGAGAAATATGAAGAAGCCCTTTCCGTAGCCCGGCAGCAAGTTGAAAGTGGTGCACAGGTTATAGACATCAGCATGGATGAAGCCATGCTGGATGCAGAGAAAGCCATGGTGAACTTTCTCCACATGGTTGCCTCCGACCCGGATGTTGCCAGGGTGCCGATCATGATAGATTCATCAAAATTTTCAGTCATCCATGCCGGACTGAAGTGTATCCAGGGAAAACCGATCGTGAATTCGATCAGCCTGAAAGAAGGGGAAGAGGCTTTCAGGGAACATGCCATCCTGCTGCGAAAATTCGGAGCAGCTACGGTCATCATGGCTTTTGACGAAGAGGGACAGGCGACCACGCTCGACCGGCGCATCGCCATCGTTTCCCGTGCCTATCGAATCCTTACACAGGAATTGAACTTCCCTCCCGAGGACATTATTTTCGACCCCAATATCCTTACGGTAGCAACCGGGATTGAGGAGCATGCAACCTATGCTGTAGAATTCCTGAAAGCGGTCAAATGGATCAAGGAACACCTTCCATATGCCAGTGTCAGCGGAGGGATCAGCAACCTCTCTTTTTCGTTCAGGGGAAATGATCCTCTTCGTGAAGCAATGCATTCAGCCTTTCTGTACCATGCCATCAAAGCGGGTCTTGATATGGGGATTGTGAATGCCGGGGCACTTCCGGTTTACGATGAGATACCAAAGATGCTTCTGAAACTGGTGGAGGATGTGATCCTGAACCGCCGCAAAGACAGCACCGAACGACTGCTCGCTTATGCCGACCAGGTAACTAATTCAGGAAAAAAGGAAGAAACAGAGGCCGAATGGCGTTCCCTGCCGGTCACTGAGCGACTCAGGCACTCCCTTATTAAAGGTAACGCCGAATTCATTGACCAGGATATCGATGAAGCCATGCCCCTGTTTGACCTGGCGCTGAAAATCATCGAAGGCCCCCTGATGGATGGGATGAACCAGGTTGGCGACCTTTTTGGAAGTGGGAAAATGTTCCTCCCCCAGGTGGTTAAGAGTGCCAGGGTGATGAAAAAAGCCGTAGCGAGGCTTACCCCGCGGCTCGAGGCGGAAAAAGCCGGGTTGAAAGGGACGCCGCGGAACAATGGAAAAGTTTTACTTGCCACCGTAAAAGGAGACGTTCACGATATCGGAAAAAACATTGTCGGCGTAGTGCTCGCATGCAATAATTATGAAGTTATCGACCTGGGCGTGATGGTACCTGCTGACAAGATACTGGCAGCTGCCAGGGAACACCAGGTGGATGTGCTGGGGCTCAGCGGGCTCATCACCCCTTCGCTGGAGGAGATGGTCCATGTGGCCAAAGAGATGGAACGGCTCAAATTTACAATTCCACTCCTGATAGGAGGCGCCACCACCTCAGATATCCATACAGCAGTAAAAATAGAGCCGTTTTATTCCCAATCGGTGATCCATGTCAAGGATGCATCCAAGGCAGTCGGGGTGGTTTCAAACCTCCTTTCTGCGGAAGCGAAGCAGGACTATACCGATTCTGTTAAAAAGAAATACCAGGGAATCCGCAACACATATGACAAAAAAGCAGATCATTCGTACATTTCGCTGGGTGAAGCCCGGAAAAACAAACTCAATATCGAATGGAATGCTGATAAAATTTACCGGCCTGAATTCACCGGGATAAAAGTTTTTAATGATTATCCCCTGGATGAAATTGCAAATTACATCGACTGGACCTTCTTTTTTCATGCATGGAAAATGAACGGCAAGTACCCCGCTATCCTTACCGATCCTGTGAAGGGGGCTGAAGCAACCAAATTGTTCAATGATGCTCAGCGGCTTCTGAAGGAGATTACCGGAAAGAAAATGCTGATTGCCCGCGGAATTATCGGAATTTATCCGTGCAATTCAACCGGTGATGATGTAGAAGTTTATGCGGATGAATCCCGCTCAAAAGTTCTGACAACCTTCCGCTTTCTGCGAAACCAGCAACTGAAGGACCCTGGCCAGCCAAATCTTTGTCTTGCCGATTATATTGCTCCGAAAGAAACCGGAATTATTGATTATATAGGAGGTTTTGCCGTCACAGCCGGTCTGGGTGTTGAAGAGTGGGTGGCACAGTACGAGCAGGAACTTGACGACTATAATGCCATACTGATCAAGATCCTGGCCGACAGGCTGGCCGAAGCCTTTGCAGAACTTATGCACCAGCAGGTCCGCAAAGATTACTGGGGCTATGCCGGGGAAGAACAGCTGGATGTTTTTGCCATGATCCGCGAAGAGTACCAGGGCATCCGGCCGGCACCGGGATATCCTGCATGTCCCGAACATTCTGAAAAACTTACCCTGTTTAACCTGCTAAATGCCGAAAATAAAATCGATATCAAGCTAACCGAGAATTATGCCATGTACCCGGGCGCCTCAGTAAGCGGATTTTATTTCTCGCATCCTCAATCGCAGTATTTCAACCTTGGAAAACTAAGCAAGGATCAGCTGGTTGAGTATGCGAAAAGAAAAGGCATGATCGTGGAGCAGGCGGAAAAATTATTGAATACTAACCTGAATTATTAGCAATGAAAGTTATAGACCTCATCAACAAATCAGATAAAACCCTCTTTTCGTTTGAATTGCTTCCCCCGCTAAGGGGGCACAATATTAACAGCATTTACCGCACAATCGATCCGTTGCTCGAATACAAACCCTCATTTATCAATGTTACCTATCACCAGGAAGAGGTGGTATATAAAAAACATGAAAACGGACTGCTTGAGAAAAAAACCGTGCGCAAACGCCCCGGAACAGTAGCTATTTCAGCTGCTATCAAGTATAAATATCCTGACGTTGAAGTAGTTCCACATATCATATGCGGTGGATTTACCAAAGAAGAGACAGAATATGCCCTAATCGATTTTCATTACCTGGGCATCGACAATATCCTTGCCTTGCGGGGCGATGCCCCTAAAAACCAGCGGACCTTTACCCCCGAAAAAAACGGTCATTCTTATGCAAACACACTGGTAGCGCAAATAACCGATATGAACAAGGGCAAGTACCTTGATGATGAAATGCAAAACACCTTCAGCACCAATTTCTGTGTGGGTGTGGCAGGATACCCTGAAAAGCACATTGAATCACCAAATCTCGCCTATGACATGCAATATCTCAAGGCCAAGGTAGATGCAGGAGCCGAATACATCATTACCCAGATGTTTTATGACAACCAGAAGTATTTTGACTTTGTGGAAGCATGCCGTAAAGAGGGAATTACCATACCGATAATCCCCGGGCTCAAGCCCATTTGCACCATGAAAGAGATCAATGTGCTTCCGCAAATCTTCAATATTGACATCCCCGATGAACTGGTAAAAAAGATCATGGCATGCAAAAACAATGAGGAAGCCTTTAAAGTTGGCATTGATTGGGGAATCAGGCAATCGGAGGAACTGATAAAATATGGTGTTCCGGTAGTACACTATTTTTCGGTTGGAATTTCAGAGAATATACGCCAGATAGCCAAAGCAGTATTTTAAACGTCTTCCATGAACCTATATCCTCAACTGCTGAAGGACACTTTGGCCGGCAAAAAACAATTTGCCGTATTGATCGACCCCGACAAATATTCCTCCGAATCACTCTCCGGGGTTGTAACCCTTGCGGTTAAGGCCGGCATTGATTACTTCTTTATAGGGGGTAGTTTGCTGGTTCGCGACAATCAGTCGCAGGTGATTACTTACATCAAAGAAAATACAGATATTCCGGTGGTCCTGTTTCCCGGAAACAATCTGCAATTGAATAACAGCGCCGACGGCATTCTGCTTTTATCACTTATTTCAGGCAGAAATCCCGAGATGCTGATAGGCCGGCACGTTATTTCGGCTCCATACCTGAAAGCAAGCAGACTTGAAATTATTTCAACCGGTTATTTGCTTATTGAAAGCGGGCTAACCACTACGGTTGCCTATATGAGCAACACCACCCCGATTCCGTCAAATAAAAGTGAAATTGCTGTTTGTACAGCCATGGCCGGTGAAATGCTGGGCATGAAACTGATCTACCTTGATGCAGGAAGCGGAGGCACAAATCCTGTCCCGGTTTCCATGATTTCAAAAGTAAAAAAGGCCATCGGGATTCCCCTGATAATCGGAGGAGGAATAACCAGCCCCGCACTGGCAAAGTCGGCGTTTGATGCAGGCGCAGATATAATTGTTGTTGGTAATGCCATTGAAAATGACCCGGAATTAATTACCCGGATCGCGGCCGTCAGATAACCGATCCTTTTTGATAATAAAAAAGAAGAAAAACTCTATTTATCCATCTCAATTTTCACTTTTATGTTCCGATTTTCAGCCCTCCTGATCATTTCCGTTTTTTTAACGCAATTGTCATCCGCCCAGCCCCGGTTGCTTACCATTGAAGAAGCGAGTTACATGAATCCAAAACTCAATGCAGCTTCTCTCAGCCAGCTGCAGTTCAGGCCCGGTACAAGCCAGTATGTTTATGTGGCAAAGAACAGTATTGTGCAGGGAACAATTTCAAATACCGGCAGGGATACCCTGGTAAGGCTGACCGATTTGAATACTGTTCTGAAATTCGACAGGCAGGATACATTAAAACGATTTCCAGCCATCACCTTCCTGAGCGCGGATGAATTTTATTATAGCAATGCGAACAAACTTTTTATTTGCGATATAATGAAAAACACCGTCACAGCAGAAAATTCATGGAGAGCTGAGGCGGAAAACCTGGATATTGATAAAACAGGGCAACGGGTTGCGTTCACCATCAAAAACAACCTGTTTATTGCCGCCGGAGGAAAGGAAACGGCCGTAACCGATGAGAAAAATGAAGGGATTGTATATGGCTCCGGCAGGGTTCACAGAAACGAATTCGGCATAGATAAAGGGACTTTCTGGTCGCCCGATGGCCAGAACCTGGCCTTCTACAGGATGGATGAAACGATGGTTGCAGATTATCCGCTGGTTGATATTAATCCGCGGATTGCCACCGTAAATCCGACCAAGTACCCGATGGCCGGCATGACCAGCCACAAGGTTTCCGTGGGAGTATATTCCCTTAAAAGCGGTAAAACCATCTACCTCCAAACCGATTCTTCCCTGGTGCCAAATGCCCAATCCCGTATTGAATACCTTACGAACATCACCTGGAGCCCTGACGGAAAGTTCATCTACATTGCCTGCCTCAACCGGGATCAGAATTTCATGCAACTGAATAAATTCCAGGCCTCAAACGGAAACTTTGTCAGGACACTTTTTGAAGAAAAAAATGAAACTTATGTTGAGCCTCAGCAAGGGCCCCGGTTCCTTACCGGAGATGACGGCAAATTCATATGGGAAAGCAGGCGCGACGGATACAACCACCTGTATTTATATGATACGGAAGGAACTCTCATCAAACAACTCACTGCGGGTCAGTGGGAAGTCAGCGAGTTAATTAAATCAGACGGATCTGCATCCAAAGCATGGTTTCTGTGTAATAAAGACAATCCGCTCGACCGTCAGCTTTACCTTGTTGATCTTAAAAAAGGCAATATCACTCAATTGACCACCATAGCCGGTACACATAGTGCGAAAATCTCCGAAGATGGCCAGTTCATTTTGGATACTTACACAAGTACCACGGTTGCCAGGCAAATCGAGGTGAAGGATACCAGGGAAACATCAACCCAACTGCTTCTGGCAAATGAAAACCCGCTAAAAGACATTCAACTTGGCGAAACTTCGATCTTCTCATTAAAAAACGAAGAGAACACCGATCTGTACTGCCGTTTGATCAAGCCTGCCGATTTTGATCCGCAAAAGAAATATCCTGCCATCATCTATGTTTACGGAGGCCCGCATTCCCAGCTTATTACCAATTCATGGCTGGGTGGGGCAGGTTTATTCCTGAATTATCTTGCCGACCTGGGGTATGTTGTGTTCACCCTGGATAACCGCGGAACCTCGGGCCGTGGCCGTGAATTCGAACAAGCCATTTTCCGCAACCTTGGTGAAAAGGAGGTGACCGACCAGATGATTGGTGTAAAATACCTGAAATCGCTTACTTACGTTGATTCAGCGCGTATCGGTATCAACGGCTGGAGCTACGGTGGATTTATGACCATCTCCATGTTCCTGAAATATCCGGGTACTTTTAAAACCGCTGTGTGCGGTGGTCCAGTTACCGACTGGAAATATTACGAAGTAATGTATGGTGAACGCTACATGGACACGCCTGAAAGCAATCCTGACGGGTATAAGAATGCCTGCCTTCTCAACAGGGTAAAAGATCTCAAAGGCAAACTCCTGATCATTCATGATGACCAGGACGGCACCGTTGTTCCTCAAAACTCCCTGACTTTCCTGAAAAAATGTGTGGATGAAGGAAAACAGGTTGATTTTTTCATGTACCCCGGACATGAGCATAATGTTCGCGGGAAAGACCGGGTGCATCTGAATCAAAAGATGGTGCAGTATTTTCAGGAGAACCTTTGAAAGCAATGCAAGCAATGTAAGCAATGCAAGCAATGTAAGCAATGCAAGCAATGTTAAGAATGAAAGGGATGAATGTGCATAGAATTAAATAACAATTGGAGTGCAGGGACTTGATCCATAAGGTTTCTGAATTTACTCTTCTTCTATGTTGCTGATTTTGAAGGCTTAACATTTTCATCGGGAAAAACCGGGTGTTTATCGGGTTTAAACCTCTTCTCGTCGACTTTCTTTTTATTGAATCCGGATAAAAGAATACTTTTGCATTACAATTATTTAAATATCAATCTATTGTTAAATAATTGTTAACAGTTAATGAGGCTGTAACATATAATTAAAGATGGCGTCTCATGGACACTAAAAACAAAAAGAATAAAAATTAAAACAATGAAAACAACCAATATGTTAACAATGAAAACCTTTTATATACTTGCTGCATTTCTCGGATTACAATTCAACACAATTTTCGCAGCAGTCAATTTCAGTGAGGCAACAGTTTTATCGAAAGAAATCGTGGCTGGGGTCAATGTAACAGCCTTAATGCCGGTAACTCCAATGATTGCAGATTTCTATGATGGCGCTCCTTCAGTTGAGAGGACTTCGGTCAAGCTGGCACCAGCTACCCCGGCAGAAGCAGATTTTGAGGAGACACCTGTCAATAACACCCGTTCAGCAACCATTGAACTTGCACCGGTCACACCTGCTGATGCAGATTTTGAAGACCATCTTTAACCCTATATATTTTCCGCATAGTTTTAATCGTGAAGAGGCTGCCAGGAATGGCAGTCTTTTTTTTTACAGGTAAAATTCACGAAGAGAACCAAAATAGCTGGTATTCCAGCCATCCGTGAAATCGTCATAATCTTCATCAGGAATATTGGTATGTATCAGCTCAACTGAAGTATTCATCCCCTTTTCATGCAGTATGATGGTAACAATTGATTCTTCAGGCTGGTCCCCGAAATACCACTGCTGAACAATTTTCTTCCCGGTTTCAAATTCGATATTCTTGCCTTCGATACTTCCGTCCCACAGCGAAAATTCAGATCCGGGAACAGTCGACATCTCTGCGGGTTCCCCTGTCCAAAGCTGAATTGTGATCGGGTTTGTCAGGGCGCTAAACACCTCTTCTGCAGGTGCAGGGATGGTATAATACTTTTTAAAGTCTTTCATTTTTCGTGATTTTGTAATATATCGCCCTTTCAGGGCTTTATGGGTTTCATTTGCCAAATGCACAGGGCTTCACCCTGTGTTAACAGATCGCGCCCCTTCAGGGCTTGTGGGTATGGTTGTCTTATAACTTATATGCGATCTATAGCATCGGGGTAATTTCCGGCAATAAAGATACATGTTTTCCAAAAATTTATCTTAATTTTGATTGCCCGATCAACCATCCGGACAGTCATTGCTTAACTCCTAATTTCAGAATCAGGCTTTCACCCTCAAACAAATTTCGTCAATGAAGAAAATTCTTTCGCTATTCTTATTCACATGCCTTTGGGGTATAAATACAGATGCACAGGAAACCGCCCAATGGCGAGGCCCAAACCGTGATGGTAAATACAACGAAACCAATCTGTTAAAACAATGGCCGGAGGCAGGACCCACACTTCTCTGGCATTTTGACGGATTGGGAGAAGGACACTCATCGGCTGCCGTTGCAAATAACCGGATCTATACCGCGGGTTTACTTGACGGCATCGGTTATCTTTTTTGTTTTGACCTCACCGGGAAAGTAGTCTGGAAAGTTCCGTATGGCGAGGAGTGGACTGAAAGCTATGCGGGAGCGAGGAGCACGCCACTTGTTCATAACGGCAAGGTATACCTGTACAGCGGTTTCGGAAAACTGGTTTGCCGGAAAGCCGATAACGGCGAGTTCATCTGGAGTGTGGATGTGCTGAAAGATTACCAGGGGCCTAACATTAAATGGGGAGTTACAGAGAATCTTTTAATTGAGGGAAACAAACTGTTTTGCACTGTTGGAGGCGCTGAAGCAAATGTAATCGCACTTGACTCCGAAACAGGCAAACTGATCTGGAAATGCAGCGGCAAGGGAGAAGCCAGTGCGTATGGATCTCCGGCGCTGATCAAACTCAAAACAAGAAACATTCTTGTTGCTCAAACTGCCAGTTCGATCCTTGGAATTGACACAGAAAAAGGTACACTTTTATGGAGTCATGATCAACCCAATAAATACTCTGTTCATGCAAATACACCCCTGTTTCATGATGGGTTCCTATACTGTGTATCGGGTTATGGCAAAGGCGGGGTGATGCTAAAAGTATCAGAAGATGGTTCCTCCGTTCAGGAAATGTGGCGAAACACTAACATTGACAACCGGATGGGTGGTTTTGTGCTTGTGAACGGAAAAATATACGGCTCTGACGATCCGGGCAAGGCATGGTATTGTCTGGACTGGAAAACAGGGACGAACATGTATTCAGAGAAGATTACCGGAAGAGGAAATATCATTTATTCAGATGGCATGCTCTACCTATATGGTGATAACGGAGAAATCGTTCTGGCTGAACCGCTTCCCAATTCATTTAAAAAAGTAAGTTCATTCCCCGTGCCATTCGGAACTGATCAGCACTGGGCCCATCTGACGATTGCACATGGCAAACTATTCGTACGTCATGGCAGTTCACTAATGGTGTATGACATCAGTAAAAAGTAGTCATGAAAAATCAGGTTTTCACTTTTGTCTTCCTTGTGGCCCTTGCCATTGCGGGGCATGCACAAATAACTGCCCAATGGCGCGGCCATTCACGCAACGGCATTTATCCTGGTGAAAACCTTTTAAAAGCCTGGCCTGAAAACGGACCTGAACTTTTGTGGAAAATTGACAGCATTGGCAATGGCTTTGCCTCCCCGGTGATAACTTCCGACCGTATTTACATTCCGGGAGAGATTGACAGTACCGGGTACCTCTTTGCGTTCAGCAGGCAGGGGGAAATGGTGTGGAAACAAGAGACAGGCCGGGAGTGGACAGAAAACTTTCCCGGTCCGCGATCTACACCCACTGTTGTGGACAGCCTGATCTACTATTGTTCCGGCATGGGCGAAATCCTGTGCCTGGAGGCAGCTACCGGCCGGAAAAAGTGGTCTGTCAACATGCTTACTGAACTTCACGGGGTCAATGTCAGGTTCGGATATACGGAGTCGCTGCTGATTGACGGGGAAAAACTGTTCTGTTTTCCGGGAGGAAAAGACACCAATGTGGTTGCGTTAGACCGCTTCACCGGAAAAATGATCTGGAAATCAAGTGCCATGGCCGATTCTGCGGCCTATTGCTCCCCGATGCTGATAACCCTGCCCGGGAAAAAGATCCTTGTAACCATGATGATCCATCATCTTATTGGCATAGATGCCGCCACGGGTACCTTATTATGGAATCATCCTTTTGAACGGACAGGTGATATCCATTGCAACACGCCGGTATTTGAAAACGGGAATATTTATTATGACGACCGGGGCGGCAATGGCATCGTAAAACTTGAATTATCTTCCGACGGAATGGCAATCAGGGAAGTATGGCGCAATTTCAAGGGGGGCAATGTTCAGGGAGGATCAGTGTTAACGGGTGATTATCTCTATGGCTCCAGGTACCGCCCTGCCCGTTTTGAAAGTGTAGATATCCAAACAGGAAATGTGGCCGATTCAGCGAGGTTTGGCTGCGGTTCGACCATTTTCGCCGATTCCATGCTATATTGTTATAATGACCAGGGAATGATGGGTTTGATCAAACAAGACCACGGAAAAGTCGAGCTTATCAGTTCATTTAAAGTCACAGAAGGTACCCTGGAACACTTCGCTCATCCGGTAATTGACAAGGGTATCCTCTATATCAGGCACGGAACCGTGCTGTTAGCCTATGATATTCGCATGCACTAAACACTCGCGCTATGAAAAACCAAACTTCACTTCTGGCTGCTTTTATCCTTCTGTCTCTCAACTGTTTTGCTCAAACAACAGCCCAATGGCGGGGACCGGAAAGAGACGGAATCTATCCTGAAACAAAACTTTTAAAATCGTGGCCCGCTGATGGACCGGCCATGCTTTGGAACACGGAGCAAATCGGCAATGGTTATGGCTCGCCAACCGTTACTGCCGACAGGATCTATATTACCGGAGAAATTGACACTACGGGGTACCTGTTTGCATTCAGCCTCAATGGCACCTTGTTATGGAAATCGGCCTATGGCAAAGAATGGGTTGTGAACTACGAAGGTTCAAGATGTGCCCCCACAGTTGTTGGAGACCTGATTTATGTTTGTTCGGGACTGGGCGACCTCGCATGTTTTAATGCCGCCAATGGAGAAATGAAATGGGATATCAACATGTTGCAGGACCTGCATGGGCGATTCACCCTTTTTGGTCATGCCGAATCTTCTTTAATCGACGGGGACAAGGTTTTTCTGGTTCCCGGCGGCAAAGACACCAATGTGGTGGCAATCAACCGGTTTACAGGTAAAATCATCTGGATATGCAAAGGGCAGGGCGAAATTCCCGGGTACAACTCTCCCTACCTGATCAGGCTGATCAACCGGAATATTCTGGTTACGTTTACTGCCTATTCCCTGCTGGGAATTGATGCAGAAACAGGCGAACTGCTTTGGGTTCATTCACAGGACAACATCCCCTTAAACGAACGCAAACCAGGTAACGGAGACACCCACAGCAATACGGTTTATTATGAAAAGGGGTTCATTTACTATATTGCCGGTGACGGGAATGGCGCGGTTAAACTCAGATTGTCACCAAACGGGAAGGAGATCCACCAGGTGTGGAGAAATCCCGATATTGACAACTACATGGGTGGCTTCATAAAACAGGGAGATTTCATCTATTCATGTACCTCGGCGAAAAAACAGCTTAAGAGTTTGGATGCCCGCACCGGCCTGGTTCTTGACTCACTGAAATGCGGCACCGGTACAATTGTTTCAGCTGAAAACATGCTGTATTACTATAATCAAAAAGGAGAAGTAAGGCTTATAAAGCCAGGGCATGGAAAAATGGAGCAGTCGGGTATGTTCAAAGTCAGCCTTGGGAGCAAGGAACATTTTTCGCATCCGGTTATTCATAATGGAGCATTATATATCCGGCACGGGAAGGCATTAATGGTGTATGATATTCGTGAAAAGTAACAGGACAGGCAAAGGAACGGAGCTGGAAAGCAGACATACGGACGGATGGAAACGATATGTCCCGGTGATTTTTATCCTGCTGGCATCCGGACTGGTTGCCTGGTGGTTTTTTTATGATCCGGTTAAGAATTTCAAGGTTTCTGTTCCGGGGATGGATAACCGCAAGAAAGGGGTTGCGGTAGCAGGAAAACCTGTTATTATAGGATCGGAGTTCAAATTTTACAAGGAATCGCCGGATATTCCCGGCACACGGTGGACAAGGTTCAGAGGACAGGACTATGACAATATCAATAAAGAACCGATCCGCCTGATTGACAGTTGGGGCAGCAGCGGTCCCCGTATCCTGTGGAAAAAGCAACTTGGAGAAGGGCATGCCGCACCTGCGGTCTACGATGGGAAAGTATACCTGCTCGATTATGATGAAGCAGGAAAATCGGATCAGCTGCGATGCCTTTTACTGTCAAGCGGCGAAGAACTATGGCGGCGAGGCTACCGGGTTCATCTTAAGCGAAATCACGGATTATCCAGGACCGTTCCGGCAGTGAATTCAAAATTCGTACTGACCATCGGGCCTAAATGCCAGGTAATGTGTGTAAATCGCACCAACGGTGATTTCCTGTGGGGGCTCGATCTTGAAAAGGAATATGGCACAGAGATCCCTTTCTGGTATACCGGCCAGTGTTCTTACCTTGACAACGACACTGCAATAATTGCCACCGGGGGAAAGGCACTCCTGATCGCACTGGATTGCAACACCGGGAAGAAACTATGGGAAACCCCGAATCCGAAGGGCTGGAAAATGTCACATTCCTCTGTAATGCCAATGAATATCAGCGGAAAAAAGATGTATGTATATGTTGCTGTCGGCGGTATTTGCGGGATTTCTGCTGCTGGTGCCGACAGGGGGAAACTGTTGTGGGAAACAAGTGAATTTGCGCCGTCGGTAGTGGCTCCTTCACCCGTTATTATGGAAGATGGAAGGATATTCGTGACAGCCGGGTACGGGGCAGGTTCGGCCTTACTCGAGGTGACCAATACCAGCTCAAAGTACCAGGTTAAGGTGCTTCAGAAGTTCAAACCGCAGGAAGGGCTTGCTTCAGAGCAGCAAACACCCATTTATCACCAGGGATATCTTTACGGCATTCAACCCAAGGATGCAGGAGGTTTGAGAAATCAGTTTGTTTGCTTCAGGGGCACAGACTGCAGGACGATGTTGATGAGCAGTGGAAAAACCGACAGGTTCGGGCTTGGGCCTTACCTGTTGGCTGATGGCAAGTTCTTTATACTCAACGACGACGGAGAAATGACCATTGCCCGTGTTTCCAGTACAAAGTTTTCGGTTCTCGGGAAAACCAGGATCATGGAGGGACAAGATTCATGGGGGCCGATGGTCATCACCGGAGGGTACCTGCTGATGAGGGATTCTAAACAGATGGTATGTATGGATATAAAAGCTCAATAGCATGAAAGGACGACTTTTTATCTTCGGGGCCCTGGCGCTTTTACTTGCCGGAATTTTATTCATGGTTTGGGATATGTTTCTGAACAAACCTGTTTCATCGCCAAATCCGTATGATTATGATATGAAGTCGCTCAGAACGGGGGATACGGCAGCTGTTATTTATGAAGAGTTGCAATCTTTCACCCCCGCGATGACCGCGGTGCATGGAATAGCGCTGGATCGGAATGACCATATATTTATTTGCGGAGAGAACCGCGTTGAAGAGTATGATCCTGCAGGTAACCCTGTAAAAAAATTTGATGTGAACGGAGTTGCCGGATGTATTCATGTGGATTCAGCAGGGCGGATTTACACCGGGTTCCAGGATCATGTTGAAATTTTTGACCACAGTGGTAAACTGTTAAAGAAATGGAAATCCTGCGGAAGCAATGCAATTATCACCTCCATCGGCGTTTCAGGAAAAAATGTGTTTGTTGCAGATGCAGGCAATAAAGTGGTTTACCAGTATGACGATAACGGAACCCTTTTGAGAAAGACAGGTGAAAAAGATCCGGCCAGGAACATTCCGGGTTTTGTGATTCCAAGTCCGTATTTTGACCTTGGAATTGGTTTACAAGGAGAATTGTGGGTGGTGAACCCGGGCCGTCACAGTTTTGAACAATACAACAGTGAAGGCGATCTTGTATCATCCTGGGGAGTGGCATCCATGGCTATGGATGGCTTTTGCGGATGCTGCAACCCTTCTAATTTCGCAATATTGTCGGATGGATCGTTTGTTACCTCTGAAAAAGGAATTGAGCGGATCAAAATCTACTCGCCTGAAGGGGATTTCAATCATGTTGTTGCAGGGCCTGATTCATTTATTGAAGGAACCCGGGGGCTGGATATTGCTGTGGATTCAAAAGACCGGATCCTTGTGCTGGATCCGGAGAAAAAAAAGGTGCGGTTCTTTACGTTAAAAAACGGGTCGGTCAAACAGAATAATTGAACCTATATATGCAAAAACGAAGAAAGTTTTTACAGATGCTGGTCCGGGGAGGTATTTTAACCACAATCACCATTGTCAGCAGTGTTTTGACCGTGCGATGGCTGGAATCTGATGATTGCCAGAAACAAAATGCCTGTGGAAACTGCAGCCTGTCGGACCGTTGTAAATTGCCCGAGGTTGACAAATACCGGCTTGAAAAGGCCAGGATGAATAAACCCCTGATGAAAAATGGAAAAGCCGGGGAATGACCCAAAAGTAAACCGGCGAAGATTTCTCTTAGCCGGTATCAGGACCTCTGTTCTTGCCGGAATAGGAGGAATCGCTGCTTTAGTGACAAAAAAAAGCACGACGGCACAATTGGTATGGCAGCTTGATCCGGCAAAATGCGTGCAATGCGGCCGCTGCGCCACCAGTTGTGTTTTGACCCCTTCTGCCGTGAAATGTGTGCATGTGTATGCCATGTGCGGGTATTGCGATTTATGCGGAGGGTATTTCAAGCCCGGAACCAAAACGCTGAACACCGGTGCCGAGAACCAACTGTGTCCGACCAGTGCCATTAAACGGAAGTTTATTGAAGATCCTTTTTTCGAGTATACCATTGATGAGCCGCTTTGCATCGGTTGCGGGAAATGCGTAAAGGGTTGCGGGTCTTTTGGAAACGGTTCGCTGCAATTGCAGGTAAGGCATAATATATGCGAAAACTGCAACGAATGTTCCATTGCCAGGGATTGTCCGGCTGACGCGTTCAGCCGTGTACCGGCTAATCAGCCATACCTGCTCAGGCAAGTGGAAGAAGAAAAGAAAACAGCTTCCAGGTCAGGCCCGCCGCTGCTGTTTCTCCTGCTGACACTTCTCTTTACTGTTCAATTTTTAACCGCATCCGGAGTACAGCGTTTCCCGAAACCTGAATTTGAAACAGGGTATGTTCAACCGGAAACCCTGCAGCCATCGGCCCGGGCAGAGATGATGGAGGTTGTGGATGTATTTGTTCTGATTGGTTCACTTGCACTGGTTACCTGGCTGGTAGTTAAAAAACGATCACGCACCGGTGTTTTCCGGGCATCTCTGTTTTCCCTTGTCTATTTCGGTTTTTACAGGCAGGGGTGCATTTGTTCCATCGGGGCTATACAGAATGTAACACTGGCTATTTTCGACACATCATACGTGATTCCGCTTACAGCACTTGCTTTCTTTATCATCCCGCTGGTTTTTACTCTCTTTTTTGGCCGGACCTTCTGCGCCGGTGTATGCCCTTTCGGGGCGATACAGGATCTTGTATCTTTCAGGCCTCAAAAGCTGGGTCCCCGGTTAAACGCAGTTTTAGGGTTGCTTCCATATATTTACCTTGGTCTCGCCATTCTTTATGCCGCTGCCAAAACAGATTTTATCATATGCCGGTACGACCCATTTGTGGGAATGTTCAGATTTAACGCATCGTTCGGGATGTTCATTTTCTCCGGCACCCTCCTGCTTTCAGGTATTTTTATTGCGAGGCCCTATTGCCGGTTTTTATGTCCATACGGCGTTTTGCTCAACTGGATCAGCCGGTATTCATGGAAACACCTCACCATAACACCATCGGCCTGCATCCAATGCAGGTTGTGTGAAGATTCATGTCCCTATGATGCCATTGACATACCTGTTCATGAAAAAAATCCGGTAAGCAAACCTGCAATGATCAGAAAATTGATGCTGATTTGTTTTCTGGTGCCGTTTTTCACCCTGCTTGGCGGATGGACTGTATCACAAATGCATGAAACCCTGGCCGGGGTAAACGGTAAGGTAAGGCTTGCAAAGACCATCCTTGAAACGGAGAAGACGAGCAAAATTCCGGAAAGTCTTGAAATGACCGCGTATAAATCGTCGGGGAAGCCTGTTTCACAAGTATTTTCTGAAGTATCGGCGATACTGAACCAGTTTAAAACAGGTTCCTGGATACTGGGATGTTTTCTTGGGCTTGTGTTTGGAATTACCCTTGCCCGGCATTTGGTTACCAGGTACCAACCCGACTATACACCAAATAAAGGCACATGTTTCAGTTGTGCAAGATGTGTGGATTTTTGTCCGGTTACTGCAAACGATGAAAAAATAATTATATCATGACCAAATCAGGATCAACGAACCGGGTTGTACGCAAAATCGCTGTTGTAAGCGCTGTATTTGCACTGGTTTTATGTGTGCTGGTCATCGTGAATTATATCCAGATCAAACGCACCGACCCGCTGAATTCAACTGTGATGAAGGTTATGACAGAGAGGATGCAGGCCAGCCCCGAAGATGAACAGTTGCGTGAGGAAATACGTGAAATTGATCTTTTGTCACGCAAAGCTTACTTTACAAACCAGTGGCAGGTTCGCATGGGAGGGTACCTGCTTTTTTTCAGCCTTCTCATTGTCGTGATCTGTGTTAAGATCATCGAACTTTCCTCCAAACCCATTCCTGAAGTTCCGGCAAAAGAAAAATCCGAATTCTGGTACGACCGCAAAATCACCCGAAACTGGGTAGCCTATACCGGAACCACACTGGTAATTATCTCCCTGCTGATTGTATTTCTGACCCACCGGGAACTTGGAAACAACCTTGACCGTGCGCTTGTTTTACAGCAATCTGCTGCCACTTCACAGGGACAGGGCACTGAGAACATGAAGGAGGGAGCGCTGGATTCAGGGAACCAGCCTATGCCCGAAAACAACAAAGCTGATTCAACCGGCAGCCAGGACTCAGTAGCCGGTGGTACGGCCATGAACATGGATGGCTACCCTTCAGCCCGTGAAATTTCCATGAACTTCCCCTCTTTCCGCGGGCCGGGCGGGAATGGTATCGCTTTTCAAAAAAATATTCCGGTGAGCTGGGATGGGAAAAGCGGTAAAAACATCAGGTGGAAGGCCGAAATCCCTCTTCCGGGGTACAATTCACCCATCATATGGAACAACAAAGTGTTTCTTACCGGCGCCAGCGAAGCAAAAAGAGTAGTTTACTGTTTCGATCTCAATACGGGAAAACTACTCTGGAGCAAAGATGCCGGCAAAATCCCCGGCAGTCCTGCACAGGAGCCCAAGTTTATCAGGGAAACCGGATTAAGCGCACCAACCATGACCACCGACGGGCGCCGGGTGTATGCCATTTTTGCCAACGGGGACCTTCTTGCCCTTGATTTTGAAGGCAACCAGGTATGGGCCAAAAACCTCGGAATGCCCCTAAACCATTACGGTCATTCCTCTTCGCTGATCATGTATCAGGACCTGCTGATTGTACAGTACGATCAGCGGGGGTCGGGAAGTGTAATGGCACTCCGCGGGAAAACCGGGGAGGTGGCATGGCAAACGAGCCGCAGCGTAAAGGTTTCCTGGGCTTCACCCGTCCTGGTAAATACAGGAAAACGGATGGAATTAATACTTGCCGCCGATCCAATGATCGTATCCTATAATCCGGCCAACGGGAAAGAATGGTGGCGCATGAACTGTATCGCGGGGGAAGTGGGGCCGAGTGTGGCTTATGCCGGCGGCGTGGTTTACTCCGTCAATGATTTTTCGAAACTTTCCGCTGTAGAGATCGGAGATCCTCCTAAACTCCTCTGGGAGGATTCTGATTACCTGTCAGACATTCCCAGTCCGCTGGCTACTCCAAAATATCTCTTCCTGGCCACCAGTTATGGAGCGGTAGTTTGCTATGATGCAAAAAACGGAACAAAATTCTGGGAAAAGGAGCTTGAAACCCCCACCTTTGCATCCCCGGTGCTGGCAGAAGGGAAAGTGTTCCTCCTGGATAAAAAAGGGATCATGCATATTTTCCAGGCAGACCAGGCATACAACGTTATCGGCCAGCCGGCACTGGGCGAAGGGTCTTCATGCACCCCGGCCTTTGCCGACGGGAAGATCATCATCAGGGGGGATAAACATTTATTTTGTATTGAAAAATAACATCTAAACACACAGATATGGGCAAACTTGTTATAAACAGCTTTGAAGAATTCGAGCAATATATCGGAAAAGAACTTGGAATATCTGATTATCTGAAAATCACCCAGGAGCAGATCAATAAATTTGCAGAAGCCACCCAGGATTATCAGTGGATTCACATGGATGCGGAGAGGGCAAAGACCGAAAGTCCCTATAAGTCGACCATTGCACACGGATATCTTAACCTTTCTGTTCTGCCTTACCTGTGGGGTCAGATCGTGGAGGTTAACAACATTAAAATGCTGGTTAACTACGGTATCGAAAAACTCAGATTCAATCATCCTGTTTTAGTTGACAGCGAAGTAAGGGTGCGGGCAAAACTAGCCTCCTTGATCAATTTGAGAGGCATTACCAAAGCTGAGGTGACTGTTTCCCTGGAAATAAAGGATAATAAAAAAACGGCCTTTGATGCCACGGTGGTTTTTCTTTACCACTTTATCCCGGCGAAATAAGCTGCTGCAATCCCATCCGGATCAATGAACAGTAAAAACCTGCATATCCACGAAATTGTCGACCGGATCGTTACCCGGCACGGATCAACCGCTGATGCCGTGATTCCGATATTGCAGGATATCCAGGGCGAGTTCAACTATCTTCCGGAAACAGCGTTGCGGCGTGTTTGCGAAACAACCAGCATTACGGCATCAAAAATTTCTGGCATCTCCACGTTTTATACCCAGTTCAGGCATTACCCGGCGGGGAAACACCGGATAAGGATTTGTACCGGAACCGCTTGTCATGTAAAAGGAGCCTTGTTTGTATATGAAGCCTTCAGACGTGAACTGAAATTGAAGGAGGATGAGGACACCGATGCCGGGATGATGTTCACCATCGAGAAAGTTGCCTGCCTTGGCTGCTGTACCCTTGCACCGGTTGTAAGGGTTGACGAGGTAACGTATGGTCATGTTGTGCCTGAAAACACCGGAGAAATTCTTCGTGATTTTCTTGCAAAGCAAAAGAGTGGCACCCCCCGGGTTGCATCCTCAAAACCGATCCGGTCGAAAATACAGGGAGAAATCCGCATCGGACTGGGATCATGCTGTGTGGCAAGCGGCAGTTCAGAGGTAAAAATGCAACTCGAAAAAACACTGGAGCAAACGCGGATCAGGGTGGATGTGAAACAGGTTGGATGTGTAGGAATATGCAACCAGGTTCCCATCATGGAAATCATAAAGCCCGGTGAAAACCCTGCCTATTATGCAAAAATCAAACCTGAAGAGAT
>CAZVNF010000018.1:0-13684 GCA_964628215.1 uncultured Draconibacterium sp. | reverse complement strand
TCATAAAGCCCGGTGAAAACCCTGCCTATTATGCAAAAATCAAACCTGAAGAGATCAGGGAAGTGTTGTTGAGCCATTTTACGCCGGAAGGTTTTCTCAATCGTTTCCGTAACGGGTTTTACAACTTTTTTGAGCACATGGCTGAAGACAATGCGCCGAAATCCTTCCGGAAATATCTCGGGGAACAGCGTGATACGCCATTGTCCCGGTTTTTAGGTCCCCAGGTCAACATTGCCACCGAAAACAGGGGAGTAACGAACCCGGTTGATTTTGACGGATACCGTAAAACGGGCGGATTTGAATCCCTGCGAAAATGCCTCACAGAGAGGAGCCCTCAGCAGGTATTGGATGAGATCAGTGCAAGTGGTTTGCGGGGCCGGGGAGGCGCCGGTTTTCCCACCGGCAGAAAGTGGCAATTGGTGAACGATCAGGATGCTCCTGAGAAATTTGTGATCTGCAACGGCGATGAAGGCGATCCGGGTGCATTTATGGACCGCATGCTGCTTGAATCCTACCCTTTCCGGATCATAGAAGGGATGCTGATCGCCGGGTATGCAACAGGTGCTGCCAAAGGAATCTTCTATATCCGCGCCGAATACCCGCTTGCCGTGGAACGTATTCAGGAAGCCATCGGAATCTGCCGTGAAAAAGGGATGATCGGATCCTCAATTCTTGGCATGGGGTTTTCCTTTGATATCCGGATTTTCGGTGGTGCCGGCGCCTTCGTGTGCGGAGAAGAAACAGCCCTGATTGCCTCTGTTGAAGGCGGACGGGGAGTTCCCCGGATGCGCCCCCCCTACCCTGTTGTGAAGGGTTTGTGGAATAAGCCCACGCTGATAAACAATACTGAAACGTTGTCCCTGGTTCCGTGGATCATTCATCACGGAGCGCCCGCATTTTCAAAGACCGGCACTGCGGGCAGCAAGGGCACCAAGGTGTTTGCACTGGCAGGCAAGGTAAAACGCGGGGGTTTGATTGAAGTACCTATGGGCATTACCATCCGGCAGATTGTAGAGGAGATTGGCGGCGGTATTGCCGGGGAAAAACAATTCAAAGCAGTACAGATCGGCGGCCCGTCGGGAGGTTGCCTGCCCGCCTCTGCAGCGGATATGCCCATCGATTTTGAGGCGCTTAAAGAAGCAGGAACCATGATGGGGTCAGGAGGGCTGATCGTGCTGGACGAAACCGACTGCATGGTCGATTTAGCACACTATTTTCTTTCCTTTACCCAAAATCAATCCTGCGGAAGGTGCACCTTTTGCAGAATCGGGACCCGGCGCATGCTGGAAATCCTGGATAATATACGCAGCGGCAATGGTAAACAGGAAGACCTGGTTAACCTGGAAAAACTAGCGTTAAGCACTTCCCGCGGCAGTCTTTGCGGACTGGGCAAAACAGCCCCGAACCCGGTTTTAACCACGCTTCACTATTTTCGTGAGGAATACGAAGCTCATTTGCATGGGCGGTGCCCATCCGGCAAATGCCTTCCTCTTATCCGGTACGAAGTTACCGATACATGCATCGGGTGCACCAAATGCGCACAACGCTGTCCGTCGGAAGCCATCGCCTTCTCCCCTTACGAAAAACATGCGATAAACCTTGAAAAATGTATCAAATGCGACATCTGCAGGCAAATCTGCCCGGTAAACGCCATCCTGATCCGCTGACATGGTAAATCTCACGATCAATCATATAGCGGCAGAGGTGGAGGAAGGAACTTCTGTAATGGAAGCAGCCGCAATGCTTGGAATAACCATCCCCTCCATGTGCTTCAGCAAGGGATTTACAAACCACCCGTCGTGCATGATATGCCTGGTACAGGACATTGACCGGGATCAGCTGTTTCCCTCCTGTGCCATGCCGGTTTCGGATGGAATGAACATACTTACCGATTCCCCGGAAGTGAAAGACGCCCGCAGAGAAGCCCTTGAGTTGCTGCTCAGCGACCATGTGGGTGATTGCGAAGCCCCATGCAGGCTCTCATGCCCGGCATATATGGATATTCCACTGATGAACCGGTTGATCGCTTCCGGAGATTTCAACCATGCCCTCCGCATTGTGAGAGAAGAAATTGCCCTGCCCCTTACGTTAGGTTACATCTGTGCGGCACCCTGTGAAAAAGCATGCAAGCGAAAGCAAATTGATCAGCCCGTTTCCATTTGTTTGCTGAAACGGTCGGCAGCACAGCATGCGAATAGGGAGTATTCCGGCATTCCTGATCTGCCAGATCCCAACGGCAAAAAAACAGCCATTATCGGGGCCGGGCCGGCAGGTCTGGCGGCAGCCTTCTACCTGATCCGGGCGGGTTATTCCTGCGTTGTATATGACGAACATGAAAAAGCGGGGGGGGCGATGCAATACGAAATTCCGGAGGATCAGCTGCCGAAAGCAATGCTGGATGCGGAAATCGAAATAATCCGGAAGATGGGAGCTGAATTCAGACTTGGTATAGCAATATCCGGGGAAGTGTTTCAGCAAGCCATCCTCCCGAACTTTGATGCGGTTATTCTGGCTACTGGCAGGATGCTGCCTGAAATAGCAGATATTTTTGGAATTCAACCCGATGAACAGGGGAATTATTATCATGCAACGACTTTTTCTACAAGTATCCCCGGGGTATTTGTTTGTGGAAATATTTCCCGGCAGGCAACCATGGCCGTACAATCGGTTGCGCGGGGCAAACTGGCGGCGAAACAGGTTGAAATTTTCCTTGGAACACAAATTGCCGCTGAGGAATTGCACCATTCTGTTTCCAGAACCGGGGCTTTGTTTCAACCGGAATGGAGTGAATATCTTAAAGAGAGTATTCCTGATCACCGTGTTGAGCCTGCGCAGGGAGCCCTCACCGGGTTTTCAGGGGAAGAAGCGATGCATGAAGCCCGGCGATGCCTGCATTGCGATTGCAGGAAACCATTGACCTGCAAACTAAGGAAATACTCAGAGGAATATCAGGCAAACCGCAAAAGGTTTGCCGGCCCCGGCCGAAAACTTCTTACAAAATCATGGCAGCATGAACTGGTTGTTTATGAATCCGAGAAGTGTATCCGGTGCGGTTTGTGCGTGGAAATCACCCTGAAACACGGAGAATCTGTCGGACTGGCCTTTGCCGGCAGGGGGTTTGACGTTCGCATTTCGGTTCCGTTTAATGAAACTGTACGGGAGGCGGTAACCTCTGCAGCAGCGGAATGTGCCCGGGAATGCCCCACCGGTGCACTGGCTATGAAAAACCAGGAAGAAAGGAGCGATTTATGAGCAACCATCCAGGCTATCACACAACCACGCTGTTGTTTTTCTGGCTGTTGGCAACCTCCGGCCTTTTTGCCCAGGTCAGGAGTGCCGGCAACTGGACTTCCTTTCGCGGAGATCCCCAACTTACCGGAAATTCACTTGCCATGGTCAAACCGCCGTTCAAACTCCTCTGGACATTTAAAACCGGCGACGCGATCAAATCCTCTCCTGTGATCAGCAACGGTACGGTCTTTACCGGCTCAAACGATGGATTTATCTATGCCATCCATTCAAACGGCAAACTGAAGTGGAAATTCGATGCGGGCAACTCAGTGGAAGCACCGCCGCTGATCGTGGACAATACGTTATATGCCGGAACCATGGAAGGAAACCTGTTTGCACTGGATGCAGGAACCGGTGTTTTGAAATGGAAATACACCACCGAGGGCCAGATTTCAGGATCGGCCAACTTTACAATCAACCCTGCCAGCAAACGCACCACCATTCTTGCAGGAAGTTATGACTACCACCTGCACTGTGTGGATGCCATCACAGGTAAGGCCATATGGAAATATGAATCCGGAAATTTCATCAACGGAACACCCGCCATCAGCGGAAAGCTGGCCGTTTTTGGTGGATGCGACGGGTTTTTACACCTGGTAAAAACAATCGACGGAAAAGTGCATGAAAAAATTGACCTGGGCACGTATATTCCTGCATCCGCCGCGATTCTTGGAAATAAAGCATTTTTCGGAAATTACGATGGGGTGTTCTTCTGTTTTGATTTGAGACTGAAGAAAGCAATATGGCAAACAGAAGGCGGAGGGCCATTTCTGGCATCTCCGGCCATCGGTGCGGGCAAGGTTATCACCGGGTCGCAAAATAAATACATATACTGTTTTAACGCGGTGAATGGAAGTATTTTATGGAAATTCAAAGCTCTGGGAAAAGTCGATGCTTCACCGGTAATTTCAGGTAACCTGGTTTTCGCTGCTTCCGCGGAAGGCAGGCTCCATGTGCTGGATATCAACACGGGAAGTGAACTTTGGGAATATGAAATCGGGAGTGCGGTTTACAGCACCCCGGCAGTAACGTCGAATATGGTAGTTGTTGGCGCACAGGACGGGAAGATTTATGTTTTTGGTGCCACTGCAAAATGATAAAATTATGAAAATTGTAAATATTGTTCCGGGTTTTGGCGGCACATTTTATTGCGGTAACTGCTTACGCGACAGTGCGTATGTGAATTCCCTTCGACAGCTGGGGCATGATGCCATCACACTTCCTATGTACCTTCCGCTCACCATGAACGGACAAAGTACCGCGGAAGATGTCCCGGTGTTTTATGGTGCGGTAAATATTTACCTCAAGCAGCAATTTCCTCTTTTCAGGCATATGCCGGGATGGATGGAAAACATGTTTGATTCAAGACCCATGCTGAAATTTGCAGCCAGAAAATCCGGATCCACCAGGGCACACGGATTGGAAGAACTCACTGAATCAATGCTCCTGGGGCAAAAAGGAAACCAGAATCATGAACTTGACCGGCTGGTTGATTTTTTAAAAAATCATGAGAAGCCGGATGTCGTTCATTTTTCAAATGCCCTTCTGCTTGGAATGGCAGGCCAGATAAGGGAAGAGGTGAAGGTTCCCGTGGTATTTTCGCTGCAGGATGAAGATGTTTGGGTGGATGGGATGGAACTCTCGTGGCGTGAAAAAATATGGTCGCTGATGTCGGAGAAATGCCGGGATGCCGATGCATTTATTGCCGTAAGTACCTATTTTGCAGGAATCATGCAGAAAAAAATGAATATCCCTGCAGAAAAAATGAACGTGGTACACATCGGGGTGACCCCTGAGTCATATATTTTCACACCCCCGGCTGAATCTCCACCTGCAATCGGTTATTTATCAAGAATTTGTGAAGAGAATGGATTTGAAATCCTGGTGGATGCATTTATTCTGCTGAAAAGTGAGTCCCGGTTTCGTGATTTGAAATTAAAAGCAACCGGGGGGATGACCGGCGATGACAGGGAGTTCATCCAGCGACAACAGAAAAAACTCGCAGCGAACAATATTCTTGAGGATTTTGAAATATCGGATGATTTTTCAGGTAAACCGCTTCAGCAATTTTTCACATCGTTGTCAGTTCTCTCTGTGCCCGTAATCAAGGGAGAAGCATTCGGGCTCTACCAGATCGAAGCGCTGGCCTCGGGTGTTCCATTGGTGCAGCCCGATCTCGGGGCATTTCCGGAGATCATACAGGCTACCGGCGGAGGAACCATTTACCATCCGAACACTGCGGAAGCGCTGGCATGCAAACTTTCAGAGGTTCTTGCTGATCGTGATAAACTTGTGGAAATGGGGCGGCAGGGAAGAAAATCGGTTGAAGATGCGTTTGATTGCAGGGTGCTGGCGAAGAGGATGGTGGAGGTGTACCGGAAGGTGATGCAATGAGCAATGAGCAATGAGGAATACTAAATTATTTTTGGGGTTATGATTGCGGAGGTAAAGGAAGTATCCAAAGTTTACGGGCAGCCGGGGACGGAAACCAGTCAGATTATATTAAACCAGGTGTCGCTCGGCATTGCGGCTATGGATTCAATTGCCATTGTCGGGCCTTCGGGTTCGGGGAAAAGCACCTTGCTGAACATCCTTGGAACGTTGGATCAGCCAACCTCAGGGAGCGTTATCCTTAACGGGGCCAGGGTGGATACTTTCAATGAAAACCAACTGGCAGATCTCCGTAACCAGTTTATTGGTTTTATTTTTCAGCGGCATCATTTATTACCGCAATTCACACTTGTGGAAAACATACTTGTGCCACTCATCCCCGTGAAAGACAAGATAAAACAAAAAAAAGCCACCCAACGTGCCTATGAACTGATCGAACGAGTTGGATTACAAAACCAGATGCACCGGAGGCCGGGGCAATTGTCGGTGGGCGAATGCCAGCGTGCGGCTGTAGTGAGAGCGCTTGTCAACCAACCGCGGATGCTGCTGGCGGATGAACCAACCGGGTCGCTTGATGCGGAGAATGCATGGCAGCTGGGACAACTGCTGGTTGAATTAAACCGTGAGCAGGAACTTGCCGTTGTGATCGTTACACATTCAATGGAACTGGCTTCGCAAATGGAAAAAACATACCGGTTATCCGCCGGGAAACTCATGTTACTGGCAAAATCATGAACCGGGTCCTGCTGATTTTACGGAATTTGTGGTTTCATCGCAGACCTTACCTCACAATAGCGGCCGGGGTGATGGTGAGCACCGCCGTGATCACAGGAGCCCTGATCACGGGCGATTCCGTTCGGTTCAGCCTTCAGAGACTGACGGATTTGCGCCTTGGGAAAATTGAATACGCGTTGCAAACAAACGAGCGGTTTTTCAGGCAGGAGCTGGCCAATGAAATGTCACTTCAGTTGAAAACACCTGTTGTGCCTGCACTTCAGGCAGCGGGTATCGCCATCAACAGCGACCTGAACCTGCGCATAAACCAGGTGCAGGTTCTCGGAATCGACGGACGGTTCAGTCAATTTTGTGACCAAAACTTCCCTGAACCGGAAACAGATGAAGCGATTATCAGCCGGAATGTGGCGGAAAAATTGAACCTTAAGCAGGGTGATGACCTGTTACTGCGTATCCGGAACCAGGGGAAAGCTCCCTCCAGCGCACCCTTTGTATCTGAAAAGGAACCCTCGGTCTCCATTCGGGTAAAAGTTTCAATGGTTGCCGCTGATGAACAAATGGGCCGGTTCAGTCTTAAAAATAATCAGACAGCTCCTTTCAATGTTTTTCTTTCGCTTAAACAAATGTCTTCCCTGCTTGAATTACCCGGCTTTGCCAACCTGTTGCTCGCAGCAGGAAAAGGGAATTCAGGATTAACCCCTGCCATGTTTGACAGCACGCTGTGGAGTTGCCGGGAACCTGCTGATGCGGGGCTTGAAATTAACCCCGTCGGGAACCAGCCTCCTGACGATATGATTACCAGCCAGATAACCACAGACCGCATTTTTTTTGACGACTCCGCTTCCAGTGCTGTTTTGAAAGTCATCCCCGGTTGCAGAGGCATGCTGACCTACCTGGTAAATTCGATTGCGCTGGGAGACAGGTCCACCCCCTATTCGTTCGTTACTGCCACCAGCGAAGCTTCTACGGGACAGCCGATCGGTCCCAGGGAGATCATCATCAGCGACTGGCTGGCAAAAGATCTTAACGCCAAAGCCGGAGATTCTCTGATGCTGAGATATTTCCTTATGGGTCCGCTGCGCTCACTTCGGGAAGACAGCACCCGGTTCGTGGTCAAATCAGTATTCCCATTGAACAGCGGTTTGGCTGACCCCGCGCTCATGCCCGATTTTCCAGGCATGTCTGATGCCGGGAATTGCCGCGACTGGGAAACCGGGGCACCGGTAAACCTGAAAAAAATCCGTGATAAAGACGAATTGTACTGGAAAGATTACCGCGGAACCCCGAAAGCATTTATTTCTTTGGCCACCGGACAACAAATTTGGGGCAACAGGTTTGGGAAGTATACCTCCTTCCGGTTTGATGCCCGGGGAACAGATCTTCCTGAAATAAAGAAGTCGCTGATGCAGAGAAGCAACCCGGTTAACTCCGGGTTATTTTTCAGGCCGGTGTTGAGGGATGGGCAATCAGCAGCGAAAAATTCGACCGATTTTGGCGAACTCTTCCTGAGCCTTAGTTTTTTCATCCTTGTAAGCGGATTGTTGCTGACTGCATTGCTTTTTTCGCTGCTCGCCCGGGCGCGTGCAGCCGAAACAGGAATCTTATCTGCCATCGGATTCCGAAAGATCCCTATTATGGGAATCCTCTCATCCGAAGCATTTCTGGTTTCCACTGCCGGGGCCATTGCGGGAACCGGTGCGGGTATTCTATATACCTGGCTTATTGTTCTTGGATTGAATACGATATGGGTGGATGCTGTAAATACTTCGCTTTTGGTAATGGATGTCAACCCTGTAACGCTCTTAACGGGGGCTGCTGCGGGAGTAATTACCTCGATGCTGGTTCTGCTTTTCATTTTGTGGAAAAACCTTCGGAACCCTTTATCCCAACTGGTAAAAGGAGCCGATGCAACACGGAGTGTAAAATATGCAAAAGCCGGTAAATTCATGTATGCAATCACGGGGATTGCCTTTCCCGGGATTGCCATGGCCATTATCATTTCCGGATTGGTCCAGGGGAATGTTCAGGATTCCTCAATGACACTGATGGCAGGCGGATGTATCCTCATTGGAGGATTGGCCCTGTTCCGGCTGTTTCTGCTGAAGAATGCCCGTAATTTTGCACTGAAAAATCTGGCTTACCGTCCGGGTCGCACACTTACTGCCGTGGCCTTGTTATCACTGGGAACGTTCACCATTTTCATCACAGGGGCAAACCGTAAATCGTTTTATGGGCTGGAAACCTCAAGGCAATCCGGCACTGGCGGATTCCTTATTTGGGCAACCACCACCCTGCCTGTGATGAACGATTTGAATTCGGTGGAGGGTGCCGGTAAATATGGGCTTCTGGATGAAACCGTGCTGCAAAATGTCAGGTACATCCAACTGCGGCAACTGGAGGGGGATGATGCAAGCTGTCTGAATCTCAACCAGGTGTCAAAGCCCGGGATCGTGGGTATTCCGGCAATGGAATTTGACCGGCTCGGGGCATTCAGCTTTACAAACCTCCTCCCCGAAGTGGAAATCAGCCATCCATGGAAAACATTGTCAAAGAGGCTTGCCCCGGATGTCATCCCAGGATATGCCGACCAGACTGTCATCACCTGGGGATTGCGAAAATCAGTCGGTGATACCCTGTTTTTCCGCGATGAATCTGGAAAAATATTGAAAATCAAACTGATGGGCGGCCTGGACAATTCGATTTTCCAGGGAAGCATCCTTATTTCCGACAGCCTTTTACACGTGTTCTACCCTTCTTCGGGAGGGTCAGACATAATGCTGATCGACGGTGCGCTGGCTGAAATGGGCCCCATCGCCCAAAAGCTTGAAACACTGTTTCGTGATCATGGTATGATGACCTCTACAACTTCGGAAAGACTTGCCTCGTTCAACGCGGTGGAAAACACCTATCTGTCTGTTTTCATGATTCTGGGAGGATTGGGAATCATCATCGGCACCATCGGACTGGGAATTGTGCTAGTGCAGAATATGTCGCAACGCAAACAGGAACTGGCACTATACCATGCACTGGGATTTCGCAATCAATTCGTTTTCAAGCTTATAATTACAGAACACCTCCTTATACTCCTCTCCGGGCTCATTCTCGGGCTCCTGGCTGCACTCCCGGTTATTGCACCACTGCTGATCTCTCCGGTTCATCCTGTTCCCTGGCTGCTTATGTCAGGAATCCTTATAGTTGTATTGGCCAATGGATTCCTCTGGATTTACTTTCCGGCAAAAGGAATTATATCCGGGAATCCACTGGCCGGATTAAGGGAAGAATAAGTGTTAACAAGATAACAGTGCAATTTATTTGAAAATCAAAAAAGTGGATATATATTTGCTCCAGTTAACCATTGTAAAACAACTAAAACCGAGACTATGAAAAAATTTGCACTATTGTTTCTGTTTGTACTGGCCTTATTATCTGTGCTTTCAGCCCAGGATAAGCCGGTGAGTCCGACATTTATCGGCGTTGGCGTTTATCACGGGCTTTCACAGCCCTTACGCGATATTCCGGCAATGACTGCCGATGAATATGAGAAAATGGAAATTGACGCCATGAAACCCAGGAACGAGGACATGAGAGAACGTCAATACCCCTATGCAGCAACGGCCCTGCCTAAAGGGAACGATCCTGCATGGCAGCAGGAGATGGGAAAAACCTCTGCATTAAAAGCTGCACTTGTATCCTTTGATGGTCAGAATTCACCCTATTTTCCTCCTGATTGCAATGGTGCTTCCGGTCCCAATCATTTTATGCAAACCATCAATAGTGTGTATGCCATTTATTCTAAAGCAGGTGCACTGCTGGCCGGTCCAACCAACCTCAACCTCCTCTTTGGCAGCGTTACCGGCGCCACCTGCAATGATGGCGACCCGATTGTACTGTATGATGAGCAGGCCAACCGCTGGCTGGTTGTTGAATTTTCGATATGCGGGGCCAACGACTACATGCTCGTGGCAGTGTCGCAAACCAATGATCCGACAGGCAGCTGGCACAGGTATTCCTTTGATGTGGACGACATGCCCGATTATGAAAAAATCGGAATCTGGCAGGATGGTTATTACATGGCAACCAATAACAGCGCTGCAGGGAAAAAAGACATTTATGTAATGGAACGCACCAAAATGCTGAGCGGACTCACTGCCCAGATGGTTGGGTTTGACAACCCGTGGAGGCCGACAACCATTGATGGTTTCATGTGTGTTCCTCCGGTAGACAACGATGGCACATTTGCCCCGGCCGGAAGTCCCGGACTTTTCATTACCATCAATGATGATGCCATCGGCGGAGGACTGGACCAGTTATGGATCTATGAGCTTGCCGTAAACTGGATCACCCCTGCTTCATCAACTTTTAACCGGGTTCAGCAATTAACCGTACCTGCATTCGTCAGCGACTTCGGCGCCAATTGGGATAACATCAAGCAACCCGGCACCACACGCGAACTCGACGCCATTCCCCAGGTGATCATGAATGCCCCGCAATACCGGAATTTCACCTCCTATCAAACCCTGGTATGCTGTCATACCGTGGATGTTGACAACACCGACCACGCCGGAATCCGCTGGTACGAGCTTCGCAAAACCACCGGTACCTGGTCGCTGCGCCAATCGGGAACCTATGCCCCTGACGCTCATTCACGCTGGATGGGCAGCATCCGTTTAAACGGGCAAAATGAGATCGGGCTTGGTTATTCTATCTCAAGCACCTCCGTTTATCCTGGATTACGCTATACGGGGCAATCAGCCACAGCCTATGCAGCTGGCGCAGGAACACTCGACCTGGCTGAACAAACAGTGGTAACTGGGGCTTATTCCCAAACATCCTACAACCGCTGGGGCGATTATGCCGGCATGAGTGTTGACCCGACGGATGATAAAACCTTCTGGTATACCTCAGAATACATCGGGGCATTACAGGCCCGTAAAACCCGTGTTTTCTCCTTCCAGGTTGGTTCTGCCCCTGCTCAGCCTGACCTTGTAACACAAAGCCAGACGGTAACTCCATCATCCGTGCAGGATGGACAAACAACCACCGCAGCCTGTACCGTATTGAACCAGGGAGCTGCCGCTGCAGGAGCATCAACCCTGAAATATTACCTGTCAACTGACAACTCATACAGTGCCGGCGATGTTTTGCTTTCTACTGTTGCCATTGCAGCCCTGAATTCAAATGCAAGTGCCGTATCCAGCCAGGTTGTTACCATTCCTGCCGGCACGGCTCCGGGAACCTATTATGTTTTGTTCGTTGCCGACGCCAATGCACAGGTGGCCGAAGTGAATGAAAACAACAACACAGGAAGTGCAGTATTGGCAGTAACTTCCGCTGCCGGATCTCCTGACCTTGTTGTGGAAGGCGCTACCTCTGCCCCCACCACCGTGAATGCCGGATCAACCACAAGTGCTGCGTGCACTGTGCGAAATCTCGGACCTGGCACGGCCGCTGCTTCATCACTGAAATATTATCTTTCAAGCGACAATGTATATGGTGCCGGGGATGTATACCTTGCAACAGATGCCGTGACAAGCCTGGCTTCCAATGCTACTGCAGCTGTGAGCGAAGTCCTTACCATTCCCGGAACCACCGGCGCAGGCAACTGGTACATTCTTTTTGTAGCCGATGCCGATGCCCAGGTTGCTGAAAGCAATGAGGCAAACAATACCGCCAGTGTGGTCATTAGTGTGCAGGTAACCATCCAGGGTTGCAACAGCACAACTCAGTACCCAAGTACAACCTTATCACCCACTACAAGCTGGAAAACCCAAAATTCCATTTGGGCCGGTGAATATACAGCCTTCAGTGTAACTTCAGGTATAACGTATGTATTCTCCTATTGCTCAGCCGATGGAGCTACCGCTTCTTACAATTCTGAAATGACCCTGCGTAACAAAACCACCGGTGCGTTCCTCGCCTACTCCAACGATGCCTGTGGTGATGATGCAAAAATTACCTGGACAGCAACATTCACAGGTACGGTTAAACTTGTAACCACTGTTTCAGGATGCGGGACCAACAGCATTAACTCTAAACTCAGATACAAGAGGCTGGCCAAAGAAGCGGAAATTGCAGAAGTTGCACCCGCAGATGAATATACTGTATATCCCAATCCATCGAAGGGAAATATCTCGGTAGAGGCTTCCAGCGGGTTTGAATCTGTGAGCCAGATCCTTGTTTATAATGTTTCAGGTAAATTAACCAGGAAGCTGGAGCTCCCTGTGAAACCGGAAAACATCTACTCCTTCGATCTGGGAGACCAGCCTGCCGGGTATTACGTGGTTAAGATTGTGGGAACGGATTTTACCAAACAATTTAAGGTACTGGTTACAAAATAGAATGGTGTTATCGTTAAAGGTAAACTGGTAAACTGGTAAACTGGTAAACGGGTAAACGGGGAAACTGGTAAACTGGGAAACTGGGAAACTGGGAAACTGGGAAACTGGGAAACTGGGAAAAGAGGCTGACTCAAAAGTTGGAATTGACTTTTGAGTCAGCCTTTTTAATATTCCAACACTCCTTTTACCGGGGTTTATTCATGGAATTAAATCCGGTTAAACCAAACCGGACTGCAATTTTTCCTGATAAGTGCCACCCTCATCCCTGGCAGAATTTAGTTTTGCAATTTTTACTATTTCTACCAATGGAATCTCAGTGATTTTGCATTTCCTGAGAAAAGTCGCCGGTGTGTCGCCTAAACCAATTAGGATACTCCTGAATCCCGCTTTAATTTTGTTTTGAAAAGCAAATTAATGGAGATTCTGCCATATGAAAAAGCAAATAGTTTTTCTCTTGTGGATTTGCCTGTCCCTTTCAGTATTGCCACAATCCAATGCTGAAAATATCAGAAAGAGCCGTCGCCTGGGGATTGCAGCAAATCTGGGCGGTGGAAGCCTCATAGGGGTTTCTGTCGATTATTTTATCATTCCACAATTAAACATTGAGGCAGGGGTTGGGTTGAGCCAGTATATTGCTCTGAAATATCATTTCGCGGGAGGCAGAGATATAAAATGGTCACCCTACTTTGGATTCGGATATGGTATCCCCATTGCCGACATCAGAGAATACGAAGCAAAATACTCAAACGGGGTTTTCGCCATTCCGATAGGCGCTCATATTATCCAGAAAAAGGGGTTTTCATTTTCGGTTGAAGGGATATTGGGAATCGTACATTACCAGGAGCTATCCACTTATGATTACTCCTCCTTCGAGGAAAAAACACAATTATTTCCATCCTTTGGAATCAGGCTCGGATACCATTTTAACA
>CAZVNF010000017.1:35913-40260 GCA_964628215.1 uncultured Draconibacterium sp. | reverse complement strand
CATTTTTCCCCAAACCTTTGAAAGCTTCGGGAGGCTGATAATTTTGCCCGAGGATGTAAAATTCAAATTGATCCGGGTTAAGCAACCTGGCCGCTTCCAGGAGGTACTGAACCCCTTTTCGCAGCACAACTGAACCTGCACAGAGCACACGAAGCGGCTTGTGCCGGTTTACATTCCCTCCGGTTGATTCCTCTTCCGGGTTACTGTATGTCAGGGGAATGACAAATATTTTAGAAGGATCTGCGCCCTGTAATATGATCTGGTCACGGGTCCATTCCGAATTAACCATGATGTGGCCGGCTGCCTCCCATTCTTTATAAACCCGGTGATAATAGTCAGGCGACCGGTGATTCCCTTCAGGGGTCCACTCAGGCCATCTTTCATTTTCCCTGGCCAAAATGGCTGAATCATCGCACGCATCATACTGGATCAGGATGGTTGGTGAATTGGTTTCTTTCAATGCATGAAGAACCTCCAATGATTCAGAGCACATTCCAATGTAGCCTGTTGTTCTGTCAAGGTGTTTTAGTTGCTGTAACGCGAATTTTGAACCGAATGATGCAAGAACCTCAGATTGATAGAAAACATCATTGGACTTGCTCAATTCCCTAAAAAGCTTTATACCCAGGCCATAGAAGGCGGTGACTTTCCTGTTGCCGATCAGGCCGTTCCTGCGTCCGGCCATTTTCCTCACCAGTGCCGGAATACCAGGCAACTCCATTTTTACCGGCATCCAGAAATCCGTGTAAAGATGTTCAAGCAGTCCGGCGTTATTCAGCAGCGCTGCATACTGGTAGCGATACCGTGCGCCAAGCTGTGCAAAATTAAAACTTCTCATTTCCCTGCTGTTTCCGGCCTTCGAGTGTTCGAAACAACGACAGATAGGACTGTCCGCACGATTCAATCGAAAAATAAGTTTGATAGGTTTCCAGCGCCTGCCGGGCCATTTGGGTATAGATTGCCTGGGAATTGGCAAGCACATTTATTTTATGTGAAATCGCATCAGCATCCATCTCTTTATCAACCAGGTATCCATTTACCCCATCCTGAATTATTTCCGGAATGCCTCCCACGCATGAAGCAATTACCGGTTTTCCACAGGCAAAAGCCTCAAGGATAACCATGGGCATTCCTTCATTCTTACTTGTAAGTATCAGTAAATCAAGACCAGGAATAACCGTTGTGGCAGCAGACTGAACTTCTCCCACATAATTGGAAAAATGAGCATTGGAGGCAATCCATTGTTCCGCCTGTACCCTTTCAGGCCCGTCTCCTGCCAGTACGAAACGGATATTTTTATTCGAATTCCAGGCAATACGAGCTGCTTCTGCTGCCAGGTGCCACTGTTTACGTGTGTCGAGCGCACCAATAAACCCTATCGTAAAGGTACTGCCGGGTATGGAACCGGTTGACATATAAGATTTTTCAACCGCCGGAACCCCGTTGTACACAGTGTGGATTGCGTTACGATCTAAAAAAAGTTTATCACAAATAAGGGGAATGCTGAACTTATCAACGGAAACCATCCCGTCAATATATCGAACGAGTCTTTTCCCCAGCCAATGGTGAAGCCTCATTTTTATCGGATCATTCTGGAGAAGCCCGTTTGGACAACCATGGAACGTGGCGATACTGACTACCTTCAGAGCGTTACGCAAAGGCAAAAACACCGACGAAAAGTGAGCATCATGAAACAGCATGTAAATGGTACGTTCCTTATTTTCTGACCGGATTTTTCCCAGTTGAACCGAAAGCCTCTTGTCAAATAACTCAACGAGTCGTGACATTCCGAAATCCCGGCTGAAAAAAACTTTTCCATCGATCTGGTTGCGGCCGATTTCATCTTTTATCCATGTGATGTAATTCCTGTCTGATGAAAAAAAAATGCCTGAAGATGCTATTCCTGCATTTTGCTGCCATTGCATGAGGTTTTTTATCACCGACCAAACTCCCGATCTGGGCTCCCATGCCACATGGATGATCACAGGAACACTCATCTGTGATTCTTATTTATCATACCTAAAATCAAATCTTTGAATATAATAAATTCTATCCCGAGGGCGGCTATCAGAATGAACAGGGCAACCCACGGACCGGTAAAAAACGATATGGCTGCTGCGATCAGAACCGGAACTAACTGAAGTACCTGTGGGCTGACTTCGATAATAATTCGCCTGACATACCTGAAATAGACTATTGCCGTGATCAACAGTAAAACCGATTCGCCTGCAAGGTAGCCCAGGGCAATGCCATACCCTTCGAACGCCAGAAACAAATAACAGAATAGCAGTATTGAGGACGCCCTTATAACTTGAAATAACAGCAGCAACCTGGTTTTCCCTTTTGAAGTAAGAACCGGTCCTATGGTCCCGGTAAGTCCGAAAATGGTATAAGAAATGACAAGTATTCTGCAAATATCCGATGCAGTGGCCATCGCCTTTCCATAAATCAGTGTGACCACAAATGGGGCAATGCAGATTAATGCGGCACCAACCGGAATCTGCATGAACCAGGAAGTCCGGATATAATTTACCACCGATTGAAAATAGTTGTCAGAACCGTCATTAATTTTCCTGGAGAAATGCGGCAGCCCGGCAGATGCGACAGCGGAGGAAAGAACAGGAAGAATAAAGGCAATTTGTCGTGCAACCCCCAGGTCAGCTATGGCCGCCCATTGTTTGCCACCTTTTGCAAGGAGAAATTGTCCACCCCAGTCGGCGCCCATCTGTACGAACGATAACAGGATGAGAGGAAATGACAACTGGATCACCCTGGAAACATAAGCCTTATCTGTTCTATACAGGTTGATTCCATCCTGAAATTTCCATTTAACCTGGCGATCACTGATCATCCATAGCAGCACCAGGAAAACGGCTGCCGTGACGATATAGGCTGCAATCGCGCCCCATAGTCCGTATAAAAGAGTCAGACATATACACAATATTATGTTTGTCAAGGATTTGCCCAGGTATGCAAAGAATGAACGGTCAAATAATTCATATCCTTGTATTACTGCTGAAAACACAGCCGACAGGGTAATCAGTCCTGCCCAGAGACCAATAGTTTTTATGATATTGCCGGATATCCTGTGCCCGGGGTCAAGATAAAGCGCAACCTCCTTATTGAAAAACAATGTGAGCACAATAACTGCAAAGCCGATCAGGAGGCACCAGAAAACCCCAAGAGCTATTAATCCGGGCACCTGGTGTGAGCCGGCCTTTCTGTTTCCCGACACCTCCCTGATGAAAATATTGGCAGGGCCGCTGATTACCGTATTGGCAAGAAGGTTTAACGTGGTGATAAGAAAAATAAAAATGCCGTAACTCTCCTTGTCCATCAAACGAGCCAGGATGACGAGGGCGAGAAGGGCCGAAAAACGATCCACCATTCCTGATCCCAGTGACCAGAATGAGTTCTTTACCAGCGAATTTGATCTGAAAAAATCAATAAGGGGCAAGGCGTTTCTTCTCATAGCAATCTTCCCTGCGTCTGGACCAGCTTTTCAGTCCGGAAATAGATTAACCAGACCAGTGCCATGAAAATCCAGAAAACTTTCCAGGATTGGGCACTGAACGACATGAAGGAAACAAATATCAGGATACCCACCAGTGTATATGCCAGGAAATCAGGGTGAAGAAATATTTTGTACCGCTTTATGAAAGGATAAAAACAGAACATGATAAACATGATGCTTTCCGGTAATCCTGCCAGGGATCCCATTTCTATATATGTGTTATGGGCCACAAAATCTCCAAACTTGCCCCTTCCATAGGATGAGAATAACCATGTGGCATTCTTTGGAGAACCGGACAAAGGATATTCAGCAATAATTTTCAAATGGCTTAGCCATATTGAACTACGACCTCCCACCATACTTCCGCTGGAACTCATCCGGCTTTCCTTATCATTAATTCGCTCCATGGCTATCAGGTACCGGTTAAAATCAAAATTGGTGGTGATATAAGTAATTGTGATTGTTAACATGATGATAACCAGCATGAATACCATTCTGATCTTTGACTTAAACACTGGAATGTTTTCCTTATTTGCCGAAATAAATAAGAAAACAAGCATGGATAAAAAGCCGATTGCCGAGGTTATCAATGCCGAGCGGGAGGCAGTGCTGATAAGCGGAGGCATCCCAATGACAAAAATCAACACCACAATCACGAACATTCTCACCATGCCGCCTGTAGGAATTTGCCGCATGTAACCCGTATTTTTTCCAGCAAGTGAGGTTGCAGAGGAAAAAAGGTATCCCAATATCCCAATAGGCAGCATGATTCCCACCATATTTGCATCTCCCTTACCGCTCCCGATCCGTTCAACATTACGTACTGAATCGCC
>CAZVNF010000017.1:7516-35813 GCA_964628215.1 uncultured Draconibacterium sp. | reverse complement strand
TATTTGCATCTCCCTTACCGCTCCCGATCCGTTCAACATTACGTACTGAATCGCCCTCATACTGTATAAGTTCCACAGGTAATCCCAGGCGCAGGAACCAGTATCCGACAATACTGATGAAGGAGGAAAGACAGATTATGATCAGAAACTCATTCAGGGTGTACCGGCCGTCATTCGCGTATACAATTGCAATAATAAAAAAAAACGCACCGGTAAGTACCGGGATGAATTTAACCCAGGTTCCGTTAAAAACCGTCATCAGGATGCCCCAGCAAAGGAAGATGATGAGAACAGTCGGGATTTTAAAACCTTTTTGCACCAGGGCAGGCCAACCGTTAACAGGTAGTGTCACCACCCAGCACACAACTCCGAGTTGTGCAAGGGTAAGTGAAATTCCCTTCGGGTCGGGAGCCATCTGCGATCCGACGGCAAAGACAAAGAATGCAGCCGAGTTGAAACAGGAAACGAGTGAAATTAATATAGACAGATATGCGCCATACGTGTTCTGCACCGGCGAAAAGTGCAGCAGTGTCAATCCAATAAATACAAAAAAGGATAAATAGTATTTCCTGAAAAAGGATTCCTGGATCATTGAAGCAGCTTATTGAATGCCATGCCAGAGGTTGCTCAGCCCGGTATTCCCCATGATGAGTTTCAAGGTTCGCCATGAGGTGTCGGTGATCATGTACCCGTCTGCAATCTGTTCATACTTTCTTACCTGGTGTTCACGGATAGCAAGCGCAACTGAATCAAGTACCCTCTGCGGTTCAAATCCGGTGAGGATAATAGTTCCCGCATCCTGAGCCTCCGGGCGCTCCATCGACTGACGAAGTGAAATGGCCGGAAAGGAAAGTATGGACGACTCCTCTGAAATGGTTCCGCTGTCGGACAAAGTGCACTTCGCATTTTGTTGCAAATAAACATAGTCAAGGAATCCGAAAGGTTTCAGGAATTGAATCAGTTGGTCAGGGTGAAAATCGGAAAGGTTTTCCAGTCTTTTCCGGGTCCGCGGATGTGTGGAGACAATGACCGGGATTTTATAATCGCCGGCAAGCCGGTTTAAAACAAGCAGGATCTTCTCCAGGTTGCCGGGATGGTCCACATTCTCTTCACGATGAACGCTTACAAGGAAATATCCCCCGGCTGTCAGCGATAATTGATTGAGAATATCAGAGTTGCTGATCTTCGGGAGGTAATAATCCAGAACTTCTTTCATGGGTGAGCCGGTAAGATAGATCCGCCTGTGCGGAAGCCCTTCTGAAAGCAGGTGCCTCCGGGCATGCTCGGTATATACCAGGTTGAAATCGGCAATATGATCAATAATCCGGCGGTTAATCTCTTCAGGCACATTGAAGTCGAAACTCCGGTTACCCGCCTCCATATGGAAAATCGGAATGTGCAGGCGTTTTGCCATGTATGCCGACAGGCATGAATTGGTGTCGCCAAGCACCAGCAGTGCATCGGGCATCTCCTGTTTCATCACTGTTTCCGACTTTCTGATAATATCACCTACGGCCGTGCCGAGTGAAGAGGTATCGATATTCAGGAAATGGTCGGGTTTTCTCAACTCAAGGTCCTTAAAGAAAACTTCGTTGAGTTCATAATCATAATTTTGCCCGGTATGGACAATGACCTGGTTCAGATGTTCGTCAAGCAGCGACAAAGTACGCGACATCCGGATGATCTCCGGACGGGTTCCGATCACCGTCATGACTTTAAGCATGGATTTCTTCATGATCATACTTTTTCAAAATAGGTATCAGGATCGTTGGGATCGAAATGCTCATTTATCCAAAAAAGCGTATAAAGCTCTTCGTTCCCGATATTTGTGATGTTGTGCGTATACCATACAGGCATATCCACAAAGGATGGGCGGTCACCGTCAAGTTCGAATGAAAGCACTTCACCAGTCCCGATTCTTCTTAGTTCTATCAGGGCTTTTCCCCTGATCACAGCAAACCTTTCGGCCTTCCGGGTATGGAAATGATTCCCCCGGGTTATTCCCGGAACGGTGGTTGAAAAAGAAACCTGTCCGCCACTGTTGAGTTTCATGGTTTCTACAAAACTGCCGCGCTGATCGGTATTTAATTTCAGGTGAAACGGAAAAAAGCTTCTATGGTCGATGTAACACAAAAAAGTACTGTATAAATTCCGTTCAAAAGGAGAATCGAGTGAAGGCATTTCTCCTTTATCAAAGTAATTTTCCCTGAAAGATTCAAGTATTCGCAAAATACTGCTGACTTTTGCCTGTGCTGTATGCTCCAGTTGTATTGTTTCAATGAAAACACCATTTTTATGATTTTGGTGAACCCTTTCGATCTGGCTGATAAAGTGTTTAACCACTTCGGCCACATAGATCAATTTCAGTTCGCCATCCACATCAATCCGCGGGGTTTCATTGTGCGTTAACTGGTGGCAAAAGGTAGCAACCACGGAATTGTAGTACGGATGCCCGAATGGGCCGTAAACATTTGGGATGATGAACCCGCTGATTTGAGCTGAGTTATTTTCCGCCCATGTTTCCAGCAATGCCCTGCCCTCTTTTTTTGATTTCCCATACGGGTTGTCTCTTTCTTCCTGGGTAGAGGAAGCGAAAAGCACATGAGGCGTTGAATTCGCCGACTCCATGGCATTGATCAGCTGCTGAACCAAACTGATGTTCGTTTGATAGATCACCGCCGGGTCATTGTGCCGGTTCATGGCAGCCAGGTGTACAATAACATCACAACCGGACACCCAGTTCCGGAGGGTTTCGGGCGACTGGAAAAACTCATCGGCAAAAGGCTGCAGGTGGAATTTCTCAGGAAAAAGACTGAGACTGTTGAAAAGATGGCCGCCCATAAAACCTGCCTGCCCGGTAATGCCGATCCGGAGCCCCCGGATCATCGCAGCGGAGCTGTCATAATTCATCATTAAAGGCTCCAGTAGTTCAGTTCATGAATTTTATTCCTGAAAATCCCCTTCACATCGATCAGGATTCCCTTTGAAGATGAAATTGACTTGAAGTATTCTTCGGTGATATCCAGATAAGGGGCGTGATTTACAGCAACCACAATGGCATCATAGCTTTTTTGCAATTGTTCTGTCAACCCGAAACCATATTCATGCATCAGTTCATCATGACTGGCAAATGGATCGGAGATATCAACGAGGATACCGTATTGTTTGAGTTCACTTATCAGATCGGCCACCCTGGAGTTGCGAATGTCGCTGACATTTTCTTTAAACGTTGCTCCCATTACAAGAACATTGGCCCCCAGCACATTTTTTCCGGCTTTGATAAGTTGTTTGACGCATTGCTTGGCCACATAAAATCCCATGCTGTCGTTTACTGCCCGGCCTGCGTTGATCACCCGTGCATGATATTTATACTCCGTTGCTTTGTAGGTAAGATAATATGGATCAACACCGATGCAGTGTCCGCCCACAAGACCGGGATAGAATTTCAAAAAATTCCATTTTGTTCCGGCAGCTTCAAGTACGTCGTATATGTTTATATTCATTCTTCCAAAGATGATCGAAAGCTCATTCATAAAGGCGATGTTGATATCTCTCTGGGCATTCTCAATAATTTTTGCCGCCTCGGCTACCTTAATGGTCGGCGCCCTGTGAATACCAGGTTTTATCACCAGTTCATATACTTTTGCTATCTGTTCGAGAGATTCATCGTCGCAACCCGAAACTATTTTAACAATTGAAGTCAGCGTATGCTCCTTATCCCCCGGGTTGATCCGCTCGGGGGAGAAACCGACTTTAAAGTCGTCAATGTACTTCAGTCCTGATAATGTTTCAAGAATGGGAACACAATCTTCTTCTGTAGCTCCGGGGTAAACGGTAGATTCATACACAACATAATCTCCTTTTTTCAGGGCTTTGGCCACGGTACGGGTGGCGGCCAGCAGCGGAGTAAGATCCGGAAGGTTATGATTATCCACGGGTGTAGGCACGGCAACGATGTGAAAGCTGCACAGTTTCAGATCTTCGGGATTGGCGGTGATCAGGATATCGGTATCCCTGAATGCTTCCGACGGCAATTCTCCGCTTGGGTCGATCCCGTTTTTCATCATTTCCACCCTGTCGGGTTTGATGTCAAATCCAACTACATTTATTTTTCGGGCAAATTCCAGGGCGATGGGAAGTCCAACATAACCCAGCCCGATGACGGAAAGGGAAGTTTGTTTGGATAACAGGTTTTCGTAGATAGCCATAAGATAGATAATTAAGTTGTTAGTATGACGAAATATGGTTTTACTTTTATTTTTTCCAAACCAGCAATGCATCCCGGTTGCTTTTCAGAAATTTCCTTTCTTCTGATCCCGGAAGGGCTATGCAGTGAATTTCTCTTTTTATCAGGGAAGTCGCTTTATCTGTGAGGGTCAACAGGTATTTCTGATCGATCGGGTCTCCGAACAAAAAGAGTTCCAGCCTGGATTGATCCAGATTTTTCGCGGTCATATCATTCAGGTAGGCTGCTTCAATGTTTCCCAGTTTATTTATCACATTGCTCACAATGGTATCAATCCCGGTGTGTTTCATCAGAATACTGCGAATATCACCGAACAACGGATGTTTTTGATTGGCTGCGAACATTTTCTTATTCTTATCTTCCCAGCTTAACAGCAATCCGGCTGCTTCAAACCTGTTCAGCTCAATCCGGATTGCATTGGTCGACTCCCTGAATTCTTCCTCAAGGCCACGCAGATAAGAGGTGGATTCAGGATTCAGAAAGAACCTGAGCAACAATTTAAGGCGGGTTTTATTTGTGATCAGCGTGTCGAGCAAAACAAGAAAATTAAACTTAATTTACAATTCATGTTCAATGAGATACAGCTTCGCCCTTTCAGTCACAGCGCTCATGTCTTTTACACATGAATTTCGTCACCTGGCTCCTTTGATGCCTCCCTACTTTACTTTTTCTATCAGCAAGGGCGAAATAGAAAGAGTAATCACCTGATTAAGCTGATCGATACGGATGATCACCCTTTTCTTGTTTGAAACATTTACCAATTCACCGGTCAGACCCGTTAATGGCCCTGCATTCACCATAACTTTTATTCCCGGCTGAAACGTGTCGGGAAGGCAATCCACTTCCACATCGGCTCCTGTGATGATTCTCAGGATTTCGATCTGCCGGTCCGGTATAGCTGCCGGTTTACCTGAAAACCAAATATACCTGACAGCACCGGGTGTATTCAGCACTTCATAATACTCCTTTTCTCCAACCCTGACAAAGCAATATGACCGGATGATTGGTTCTTCAACAAGTCGCCTGCGGTCACTCCATTGCTTCATTACCTTACGCAATGGCACATAGGCTTCAATTCCCTTTTCGATTAACAGCTCCATCAGCCGTTTTTCGAAGCGGGAACGGGTATAAACGGCATACCATTGAGGGTAAATATGGGTAATCTTCGACAAGCCCGGTATGAATTTTATTTCAACTACTTTGAGTAGCAAAGATACTCAAAATATTATTTAACCCACGATGAAAACTGATCTGAAAATTTGAAAAAAAAGGTTATGCCAATGCCCTAACATAATGAGGGTAGAAGGGTAAACGGGTGGACGGGTGGACAGGTGGACAGGTGGACGGGTGGACGGGTGGCCGGGTGGCCGGGTGGCCGGGTAAACAAGTAAACCTGTAAACGGGTAAACAGTAAAATTGCTTACCTGTTTACCTTTTACCTTTTACCTTTTACCGGCTCTTCAGCCCTTGTTAATAACTTCCTGCCACACAACCTATTGTTTACCAGCTAATTGATTTACCTACCAGGCAATCTCCCGAACCATTCTTGTTAAATTAATTGTTTAGCCTTATCTTTGCACCCTTTGTAAGAAAAAATAGTGAAATGAGTTTAAGAGCAAAAACCACAGAATTAAAGAGGCGAATGCAGGAAGCCTTTAAAGGAGGCGGAGAACAAGCCCTTGAAAAACAGAAAGCATCTGGTAAAATGACTGCGCGGGAACGTATCCTTGCGCTGCTTGATCCCAGTTCCTTTCATGAATATGACCTATTTGTAAAACATGCCGGACAGGATTTCGACATGGATAAAAAATATTTACCCGGAGATGGAGTAATCACCGGGACAGGTTCGATCAACGCCTGGCCCGTTTGTATTTTCGCACAGGATTTCACGGTAGCAGGTGGATCACTTGGCCTGATGCACGCAAAGAAAATCACCAAAATCATGGATCATGCCATGAAGATGAAGGTGCCACTCATCGGCATCAACGACAGTGGCGGTGCCCGAATCCAGGAAGGAGTCAACTCTCTGGCAGGATATGGTGAAATTTTTTACCGCAATACCCAGGCTTCAGGAGTCATCCCGCAAATTTCCGTTATCCTCGGGCCTTGCGCCGGGGGCGCAGTATACAGCCCGGCCTTGACCGACTTTGTTTTTGTGGTCGATAAAATTTCAAAGATGTTCATCACCGGCCCTGAAGTTATCAAAACTGTACTTGGCGAAGAGATCTCCATGGAAGACCTGGGTGGTGCCCGCGTACATGCTGAGATAACCGGTAACGCTCATTTTTTCGCAGAAAGTGAAGCAGATTGTTTCGACCAGATCAAACGGCTTGTCAGTTATATTCCCTGGAATAATGAGAAAAAAGCAGAGGTCTTTCCCAAAAAAGCCCCCAAGTCGCGACAATACAAGCTCGACAGCATTTTTCCTACAAACCCCATGCAGCCTTATGATGTACGTGATGTTATCCGTGCCATAGCCGATGACAGTGACTTTTTTGAGGTACATGAAATGTGGGCTGCAAACATCGTGATCGGATTTGCACGACTCGACGGCCAGACTGTTGGGTTTGTCGCCAATCAACCTATGGTACTGGCAGGTGTGCTGGATTGTGATTCCAGCGACAAAGCTGCACGTTTTATTCGGTACTGCGACGCATTCAATGTTCCTTTGGTAACTCTGGTTGATCTTCCCGGCTACCTGCCCGGCGTTGACCAGGAACATGCCGGCGTAATCCGTCACGGGGCAAAAGTTTTATATGCATACAGTGAAGCCAGCGTTCCAAAAATAACCGTAATCCTGCGTAAGGCATACGGTGGAGGATATATCGCCATGTGCTCCAACCATCTCAGAGCCGATTTTGTTTTCGCCTGGCCAACAGCAGAAATAGCAGTTATGGGACCGGAAGGCGCTGCCAACATTATCTTCAGAACTGAAATAAAGGCAAGTGACAATCCTGAGGAGACACGCAAACGCCTCATAGAAGAGTACCGTCAAAAATTTGCCAACCCATATGTTGCTGCAGCATACGGATATGTGGATGCAGTTATTGAACCCAATGAAACTCGTAATTATCTTACCCATTCACTTACCCTTGCCCAGGGGAAAATGGAGATTACTCCGAAGAAGAAGCATGGGGTACCACCTTTTTAAGTAGCGAAATGGCGAAATAGCGAAATGGCGAAATAGCGAAATAGCGAGGTAGCGAGGTAGCGAAAAAGTGAAATAGTGAAATAGTGAAGATATGGATGAGAATTTAGAGTTTGTAGATTTCAAGTACGAGGAAATTTCTTACAGAACCACGCTTACAAAGAAGTTTGCCAACCGAACACAATATACGCCACCTGATGCGCGCAAGGTGGTTGCATTTATTCCGGGTACCATTCTGAAAGTCTATGTAAAAGAGGGTCAGAAAGTAAAAAAAGGTGACACTCTGCTGGTGCTTCAGGCAATGAAAATGGACAACCATTTGCTCGCGACCCTGAATGGCACGGTTAAAAAAGTGTATGTAAAACAGGGGGAAACAGTACCCAAGCGCCATCTGCTGATAGAATTAAAATAGCAGGCACCCCTTCACTTTCTTATTTTTTTCCCATTGCAGCCTTTCCGGTTTTTCTCTTGTGATGGAGAGAAAGAAAATTATAAAATCCACCAGGGACGAAATTAACGTTCACCGGCAATTTGCCGCAGTGCAACTTCAATGGTTGATAAAACCTCGTCCCGACCGGTTTTTGTTTCGGCGGAAGTGATCAGAATCGCAGGAAGCTCATCCCAATAGGATGAAAGTGCTTTCTGGTAAGCAGATAAATTACTGCTCAGCTGGGTTTTGGAGAGTTTATCCGTCTTGGTAAACAAAATTACAAAACCCACTTCATTGTCTCCCAGCCAATTCATAAATTCAAGGTCTATTTTTTGAGGCTCAAGCCGGGAGTCAATTAAAAGAAAGGTGAGTGCAAGATTTTCACGGTTCTGAAGATAGGATTGAATCAGCCCTTCAAACTTTTCACGCTGTGTTTTTGACAATTTTGCAAAGCCATACCCGGGAAGGTCAACCAGAAACCAGGAAAAAGACCCATGATCTTTCCCTGCGGAGGAACTCACTTTAAAATGGTTTAACAACCTTGTTTTTCCCGGTGTTCCCGAAACTTTGGCAAGCCCTTTCTGACCTGCCAGCATGTTGATCAGGGATGATTTCCCCACGTTTGACCTTCCGATAAAGGCAAATTCAGGAAGATCTTCCTTTGGACAAAGTTTAAGGGACGGGCTGCTGCAGGTAAATTCGATCTTGTCGATTTTCACAATCTTTGGTATTTATTCCAAATATAAGCAAAATATCGCAGCCGGTTTATTTTTCTTCCAGGGAATAGACTTTATCCTGAACCCAGGAAGCCCACACACTGTCTGTTTTTGATTTATCAAATGTGGTCCAGGAAATCGGATCCCCTACTTTGAGCGTAATGGTTTTGTTGAATTGCTTCACCATTTCGTCTACAAGGAACAGCATTTCTATATTCGCATGTATCCCCAGCCTTTTGCGCCATCGCGCCAGGTTGTAAAACCATTCTGAATTGCGTCCTTTTACATATACCGGGATAACATCACGCTGGTACTTTCTTGCTTTTTTGATAAAAGTACTTTTCCATTCCAGGTCGTGTATCACGGTAGAACCATGGATACGTTGTTTTCGCGAAACAAGGCCGGCCGGGAAGTAGAGAATAACCTTTTCCGAAGCAAAGGTTTCATCGATCAGCCGCGCATTTTCAGAATTTCGTCCATGTTTGTTGATGGGAATAAAGAGGGGACGTAAGCCTGGAACATTCATAAGAAGGTCATTCACCGGAAAAACAAGGTCTCCCCTGATTTTCCCAAGTGCCAGCATCAACGCCATCCCGTCAAGTCCGCCCAGCGGATGGTTAGAGGCCACAATAAACCTGCCTGTGGCAGGAATTACCGGGCTATCCAATAATGAACCATTTCCTGATCCGGGATAGTTGCGCTTATCCAACAGCTCTACTTTTACCCCGAATTCATGTAAGATCGCCTCCACAAATGGCAACCCCACTTTATCCCGGTTACGGTAAATATACCCGTTCACTTCTTCCTCATGAATGACCCGCTTCAGGTACGATAAGATAAACCTGGGGATGATCCGAAGCAACTTCGGATTTTTCGAAGCAAAAAGCCCTTCCAGGTCGATGAGCCGTTCCGGAATTTCCAATATTTCATTTGCTGACATGCTGCAAATTTACAAAAACGGCTTGCATTTGTATTAAGATACATGATATCTTTATATCGGGAACATACTTACCCTATCTTTGTATAATAATTCAACCGTTAACCTGCAACATGGAACCCATCATTGCACCCGTTGATAAAAAATTGCTGGAATCAGAATTGATCGACAGTACTTTTTTACGAAACACTAACAATGGACATAATAAGATCTACGTATTTACTGCGCATGAATCTCCAAATCTCATGCTTGAGTTGGGCCGGCTGCGTGAAATCACCTTTCGTGATGCAGGGGGAGGCACCGGGAAAAGCACTGATATCGATGAATTCGACACCATGGAAGTGCCATTTCATCAGCTAATTGTATGGGACCCTGTTGAAAGTGAAATTACCGGAGGATACCGGTTCATTCACGGACGAGATATACTGTGCAATCAAAAAGGCTGCAATCGCAGTGCTACGGCTGAACTCTTCGATTTCTCCAACAAGTTCATCCGCGATTATTTGCCCGTAAGCATCGAGCTTGGCCGTTCGTTCGTTCAGCCAAACTATCAGCCGCTTGTAAATTTCCGTAAAGGGATGTATGCCCTCGACAACCTGTGGGACGGCCTAGGCGCCATGATCATCGAAAATCCGGATGTAAAATATTTCTTTGGCAAAATGACGATGTACCCCGATTATAACCGGATGGCCCGTGATATTGTGCTGTATTTTCTCAGGAAATATTTCCCCGACACTGAAACCCTGATGTTGCCAATATATCCGCTGGCTGCCGAAACTCCTGATCCGGTATTTGCCGAATTATTTTCTGCCAGAACTTTTGAAGAAAACTATAAGATCCTGATCCAGTCGGTACGAAAATACGGAGAACATGTGCCCCCGCTGGTAAATGCATACATGAATTTATCCCCTACCATGCGAACCTTTGGCACAGCAATCAATCACGGCTTTGGTGAAGTGGAAGAGACTGGAATCCTGATACATATTGAAGACATCTATCCGCGGAAAAAAGAGCGGCATCTGAAATCTTACATCCAGAGACTATCATCGCTGAAAGGATTGCGATGGAGAAGAAAACGGTAATGAAATTAAACCGTGGCGGGCGCAGCAGCTGCGTTAACCTTACGCATCAGTTTGCTTTTCAGGTTGGCAGCCTTGTTTTTATGAATCACATTTTTCTTGGCCAGTTTATCAATTTGTGAAACTACCTTGGAAATATCTTTCACAAGGGTGTCCTTTTCTTCGGTTTCACGTAATTTCTTAACGGCATTACGCACGGTGCGGCCCTGGTAACGGTTCTGGGTACGTTTTGTTTTTGTGTTACGGATACGTTTTTCTGCGCTTTTGTGATTGGCCATGGTTATTGTTTGTTTTCAAATTGGGGTGCAAAGATACAAATTTTTGGCAAAATCCCAAAGTGTTGTAAAAAAATTGATTATCATCGAAAGGAGACAACGGTAATTCCTGCACCACCTCCCTCAAGAGGGGCATCACGAACCGATTTAACCTCTTTTTGCGAACGCAGGTAATCTCTTGTAACCTGCCTTAACACTCCATTTCCTTTTCCATGAAGGATATGTACTTCAGGAATGGAGCACAAAATGGCATCATCAATGTAGCGTTGCAGCAAAGCCAGTGCTTCATCCACCCTGCTGCCCCGCAAATCGAGGGTAATGGAGAAGTTTGTCAGCTTTGTATTCAGATCGTCAAAGTATGATTGAAACCGGTGGCGCTTCGCCTCACTGCCTATCAATCCCGGTTTGACCACAGGATCCGGCTGAAATTTCGATTTCAGGTTTTGTATTTCCGTATTTGCATTTTTAACCTCTGCCTCCGGAAGCTTCAATAACTGCTCCTTTTTCTCAGAAAGCTCAGCCCTGATTTCCCTCGTGCGATTTTTCTCCGCCTGTGATTCCCGGATTTCCTTTATCGTTTTCTCAATGATTTTATTTGACCCGTCTAAAATCTGCCTGGCCTCATCTCTTGCCTTTTCGATGATCTCCTTCTTTTTTAATTCCAGCCCGGCATTGAGTTTTTCATATTTGCTGATTAATTCTGCAAGAAAATCATCCGCCACTTTCAATTCCGTGTTTTTTTGATCAATCTCCTGCTTTTCAACCTCCAGGTTTTGCAGTTCCCGGTCGAAATCAAGCTGGCTTTTCCCGGTTTTCAACCTCGCACTGGCAAGCACATCCTCCGGAAACCCGATCTCATGGGCTATTTCCAGGGCAAAAGAACTTCCCGGCTTCCCGATTTTTAACTTGAAAAGGGGTTTTAACTTTTTCAGGTCATACAGCATGGCACCATTCACAATGCCTTGTTCACGGGCGGCAAGTAACTTAAGGTTGGAATAATGGGTTGTGACAATCCCCATGGCCAGCTTTGAATTCAAAGCCTCAAGGGTGGCTTCTGCAATGGCCCCTCCAAGCGACGGGTCAGTTCCCGTGCCCATTTCGTCAATTAAAAAAAGTGAATACGCATCAATATTTTCAATGAAATATTTCAGGTTGATCAGCTTCGAGGAGTAGGTACTTAAATCATTATCAATGGATTGCTCATCCCCGATATCAATAAATATTTTATGAAAAATACAAAACTCAGAGTCCTCCCTCACAGGCGGCAATAATCCGCACTGATAAATATATTGTACGAGTCCGACCGTTTTCAGGCAAACCGATTTACCTCCCGCATTCGGCCCCGAGATGATCAGAATACGCTGGTCATCATTGAGGGCTATGTCAAGCGGAGTGATCTCTTTCTTCTGTTTCTGATGGGAAAGAAACAGCAGGGGATGCATTGCCTGGTGCCATGAAAATGAGCCATTGGAGTGCGCCCCGGGATGGTGCATCGGGATAGTTCCTTTTACGGAAATGGCAAACCGGGCTTTGGACCGCACAAAATCGATCCTGCCTAAAAAATGGTATGCATGAATCAGAATATCAATATCGGGCCGGATGGTTTTGGCAAATTCGATGAGAATACGCACGATTTCACGGCGTTCGGCATAGTCGAGTTCCCTGATTTCGTTATTGGTTTCAAATATTTCAGCAGGCTCAATGTACACGGTATGACCTGTAGCCGATTCGTCATGTACAAAACCCTGTATCTTGCGTTTGTGCGTATTGATCATCGGAATAACCAAACGCCCGTTGCGGATGGTCACTTCAGCCTCATCCGGGGTCCATCCATTCTGCCTGGCCAGTTTGAAACTCTGTACAATCTTATTTTCAACAGATGACTGAAGCCTCGATTTTTCTTTCCTGATCCTTCCCAACTCGGGTGAAGCCGAATCGCGCACCTCCGACTTATCATCGAGGATCCGTTCTACCTGCTTCACAATCGACTGAAGCACCGGCACAGAATCTAACGGCGAATATCCTGTTCCTGATTCGCCGGGGTCGCTGGCCATGGAAAAAAGTGCCGGACATTTCTCTACTCTTTCAGCAAGGAATACCAATAGTACGGCAATGGTCGTCACCGACAATTTGAGTTCCGAAAGCTGATCTGTCTCCATATAGGTGCCCGGGATCCTGATCCTGAGCAATTCGGGGATCAGGTCGTAATAGTCCTGGGCCGGAAACCTCTCCTCGAATTCCAGAATCGCCTTCATTTCTGATGTTTGCATCAGCAGGGTCCGGATCTCTGAGGCATCTGTTGAAAAGGCCATCTTCATGACCCAGACTCGTCCAAGGCTGGAGAGGCAATAATCACTGAGAATCTGACGGATCGCGTCAATTCCCAGCTTTTGCTCGAAATTTGATGGGAAGTTAGAACTCATCCGTGTCGATTACCTGCTTTTTCCGGGTTCCTTTTTCGGGACCTGGTGCATTTTCGTCACCACAATCCAGGTCAACATCAAGTGGTTTTTTAGGACGGTCGAAATCACGTTTAGAGTAGTTCAGGCCCGGGTCGCTGTAAATACGCTGCATATAAAGCCCCCAGATGGGCAGGGCGGTGTTGGCCCCCTGTCCCAGTGTAATGCTTCTGAAATGGGCAGCACGGTCTTCACAACCCACCCACACCCCGGTTACAAGATCGGGAGTGATCCCCATGAACCATCCGTCGCTTTGGTTCTGGGTAGTACCTGTTTTACCGGCAATAGGGCTGTCGAGGCCATACTTATACCTCAGCCGCACCCCTGTTCCTCCGTCAACTACGCCCCTCATCAGCTGAACCATCAAAAATGCAGTCTCTTCGCTGATGACCTCCTGCGATTTCACCGAAAAAGTTTGAAGCACGTTGCCATTTTTATCCTCGATGCGTGTAATGAAACTGGGTTCGATGTAAACGCCCTTGTTGGCAAATACGCTCATCGCGCCAACCATTTCGTAAAGGCTGATATCACAGGAGCCCAATGCAATTGAGTAAACGACCGGAATATCGCTGGTTACACCCATTTTATGCGCCATGGCCACCACGGCTTTCGGGGAATACTTGCGTATAAGCTGCCCCGAAACCCAGTTATTGGAATTGGCCAGGGCCCATTTGAGGGTGACCTGTTGCCCGAGCCGTTCATCACTGGCATTTTCAGGTGCCCATACATCCCCGTTTCCCAGGTCGATCACGGGTTGTACGTTAGGATATCGTGAACATGGTGATTCACCCTCCTGCATCGCCAGGGTGTAGAGAAAAGGTTTAAAGGTTGATCCGACCTGGCGTTTGCTGAGTTTTACGTGATCGTATTGAAAGAACCTGTAATTGATGCCGCCAACATACGCTTTTACGTGTCCGGTAAGCGGGTCCATCGACATAATTCCCGATTGCAGATAATACTTGTAATAGCGTATGGAATCCATCGGGGTCATAACAGTATCTATTTCTCCACGGTAAGAAAAGACCTTCATTTTGGTCGGAACCATGAAATCCTGGAGAATATCCTTGTCGCTTTTACCCTTGGTTTTGGAATGATAATAACGATCTGTTCTGCGCATGGCCGACATCATCAGATTATCCGTCTCTTTTTTGGCCGAAGGCCCGTCAAAGGCAAACGGAGCATTCGGTATCCCTTTCCAGTGCTTGAAAAACGCAGGCTGCAACTCCTTTCCAAGATATTCCAGCATGGCGGCTTCAGCATATTCCTGCATTTTATAATTGATGGTGGTATATACTTTAAGTCCATCGCGGTATAGATTGTAGGGTGTTCCGTCCTCTTTCGGGTTCTGTGCGCACCACTCGGCAAGCACCATCCGGAGGTATTCCCTGAAATAAGTGGCAATGCCGGTGGTGTGATCCTGCAGGTGATAATTGGACATATCCAGCGGCAGGGTTTTTAATGAGTCAAAATCTGCTGATGTAATGTAATCATACTTCACCATCTGGTGCATCACCGTGTTGCGGCGGTCAAATGCGCGCACAGGATTGCGCACGGGGCTGAACCATGTAGGTGCCTTGAGCATGCCGATGAGTACGGCAGACTCCTCTACGGTTAATTGGGAAGGCTCCTTGTTAAAATAGGTTTTAGCGGCCGATTTAATGCCATACGACTGACTTCCGAAATCAACGGTATTCAGATACATAGCAAGTATTTCATCCTTTGAATAGTTGCGCTCCAGTTTTACGGCTGTGATCCATTCCTTAAACTTGATCAGCACGGTTTCGATGAATGACCTGTCCTGTTTCCTGGGAAACAGATTTTTTGCCAGTTGTTGTGTAATTGTTGAACCTCCTCCTTTTGAAGAGCCGGAAGCTACTCCCCAGAAAACCCTGAAGATAGCGATGGCATCAATCCCGGAATGATCTTCAAAGCGGGCATCCTCGGTGGCGATCAGCGCATTGATCACATTCGGAGAGAGTTCCTGGTAAGGGGTGTTGGACCGGTTTTCGATGTAATATTTTCCCAGCAGTTTGCCGTCTGTTGAAATTATTTCGGTGGCAAGATTGCTCTTTGGATTTTCAAGTTCCTCAAACGTAGGCATTTTCCCAAACAGGCCAAAGGTCACAGAAATAAAAAAAAGAACGGCAACAGCAATCCCCACGAGGAAAGTGACCCAGAATCTCTTCAGGTACTTTTTTACTTGCGCGTTGTTGGAAGAAGTATGAGGCATTTTACTACTAATCAGGAGTTGTACAGTTGCCTGTGTTATTGTTTTTCCACACGGAAACCAATATCATGAATTCCGTTCAGTTCATTTACCCGCATAGCCTGTTCAATGATAAAACGGTAATTGCCTTTTTGGGTAAACCGGACCCCTTTCTGGAAGAGAAACCGGCTGAATTTCACGCTTCCCATGCCGGACCCGAGCCATCTGCCGTCATAATCTGCAAGAGTAAGCTCAATGGTATCCCGTGCAATATTTCCATCGGGGTAAACCGTATTCATAAACACGAAAAGATTGCTGTAAGGATATTCAGGGCCATTGCGCACATTCAGGTATACATTATAACGTGCCGGCAGGTCGGAAATTGCCACATCGAACCGAAGTTCATTTTTCACATTCCAAATGCCATTTTTCAGGGGCATATGATCCTCATATACCCTGTTTGAATCACAGGAAATAAAAGCCATGATAAGCAGAAGAATCAGCAGGATCTTTTTTATTTCCGGGTTCCAATTCATGACTTGGGCAAATAACAGGATGTTTATAAATGGTCGAACCGGGTAAGGTCATCCTGCACGGCACCACTCTCGAAAGCAGTTTTCTTCTCAATAACTTTTGAAAAATCCTCCAGTTTTTCCGGCAAAACCCCCTTTTTATTTTCCTCCAGGATGATGTTTACCTGGTCGGCCGGAATAGCTATAAGATTTCCAAGATCGCTGACATAAGAATACCAGAGGATTTTCTGGAAGATGTCAGTCTTCTGGTGTACAGCTTCTCCCTTCTTTGTTTTGAGTCTCAGCTCTGTGTTAGGCATCCCCTTTATGGCATCAACATAGGTATCGTACTCATAATTCAGGCAGCACTTGAGTTTACCGCATTGCCCGGCAAGTTTCTGCGGATTCAGCGACAGCTGCTGCACTCTTGCTGAATTGGTAGTTACCGATTTGAAGTCGCTCATCCAGGTGGCGCAGCAGAGTTCTCTGCCGCACGATCCGATCCCACCCAGTTTGCTGGCTTCCTGCCTGGCACCAATCTGCCTCATTTCGATACGAACTTTAAACTCCTCTGCCAGAAGTTTGATAAGCTCACGAAAATCCACCCTGTCTTCGGCAGTATAGTAAAATATCGCTTTGGTGCTATCACCCTGCAGTTCAACATCGTTGATCTTCATAAGCAATCCCAGGTTGTCGGCAATTTCACGAGCACGGAACATCGTTGAAATTTCCATTTCCACCGAGGTGATCCACTTATCAATATCGGTAAGACGTGCCTTCCGGTAAACTTTTTTAATGTCGTTGGAGGATACTGCAATGTGTTTTTTATTTAACTGAAACCTTACCATCTCCCCCATCATGCTCACAATCCCGATGTCATGACCGGGTGATGCCTCCACGGCAACGATGTCGCCAACCACCAGATCAAGGTCAGGCGGAAAGCGGAAAAAATCCTTGCGGCTGTTTTTAAACCTCACTTCAACAATGTCGGTTATTGCCATTTCCTTAGAAACAGGAATATCCTTCAGCCAGTCATGGGAATCGAATTTACTGCAACGATGCTGAAATACCGATTCGTTCTTCTGATATAATTTCGGAGACTGGCAACATCCGCGGCTTAAAAACGGGTTATAGGGCAATCGCGCCTGCCTGAATTCAAAAACATCCGCTTCTTCGGCCTCGATCTCCTGTGCTTGTATTTCTCCGGGTTCAACCGGTATGCTTTCGTTGTTCTCCATAATCAATAATAAACCTTACAAAGGTAAAAAAATCGCGGGAATCATCCCATCTATTTTATGCGGTAATAAAACCCCTGGCCTTCTCCAGTGCTGCAGGAATCCCCGCCGGGTTTTTGCCTCCGGCCGTAGCGATATGGGGCTGCCCTCCGCCGCCACCCTGAATTTCCCTGGCCAGTTCACGGATGATATTCCCTGCATGGAGTTTCTTCTCCTTCACCAGGTTGTCAGAAAGCATTACGGTGAGGGTGGCTTTTCCATCCTCTTCTGTAGCAAGAACCAAAAAAAGATCCGGAATTGAAGCGTTTAATTCATAGGCCAGGTTCTTCACTGTTTCGGCATCCAGGTCGACCCTGGCGGTGAGAAAATTGATCCCATTGTAATGTTGAACCCGGGAAGCAAATTCCGCTTTAAGCTGCTGGGCCTTCAGTTTGCCAAGTTCAGCAACCTGTTTTTTAAGGTCATGGTTCTCCTGGATAAGGTTGCCGACTCCTTTTAAAAGTTCCTTCGGATTTTTCAGCAATTCGCTGATTTCGCTCAGCAGCATATCACGCGAATTCCAGTAATCTCCTGCTTTTTCAGCGGTTATGGCCTCTATTCTCCGGATACCGGCAGCAATGGCACCTTCAGAGATGATTTTAAACTGGCCGATTTGCCCGGTTGCCGGCACATGGGTTCCTCCGCATAATTCTATTGAATATTCCGGATCAAACGTAATCACCCGGACAAAATCTCCGTATTTTTCACCAAAAAGAGCCATGGCTCCCATGGCTTTTGCCTGGTCGATGGGAAGTGAGCGCTCTTCGCCGAGGACGATGTTTTCTCTGATCCTGGAATTTACCAGGGTTTCCACCTGCAGTATTTCCTCTTTTGTTACTTTGGCAAAGTGTGTAAAATCGAACCGAAGCCGGTTTTCATCCACCAGAGACCCTTTTTGCTCAACATGCGGTCCGAGCACTCTCCGCAGGGCGGCATGCATGAGATGTGTGGCGGAATGGTTATTGGCAATGGATTTTCGCCTGAATGGGTCAATCCGGGCAATCACCGGTAAAGAAGGATCGGCAGGAATTGAAGTTGTTATATGGATAATGAGTTCGTTTTCCTTCACCGTGTTCCTGATCTCCACTTTTTCATCTCCCGACAAAAGCCATCCGGAATCTCCTACCTGGCCTCCCGATTCGGCATAAAACGGGGTTCCGGCCAGTACAATGTGATAAAGTTCCTCTCCTTTGCTCACCACTTTCCTGTATTTTGTGATTTCCGTGACTGTCTCCAGGTGATCATATCCGGTAAATTCAGGCATACCGGCATTTTCAACCAGGGTTACCCAGTCGGAGGTGTCGACAACCGCATCCTGGCGTGAGCGGGATTTCTGTGCCTCCAGTCCTTTGGAAAACCCTTCCATGTCAACAGTCCAGCCTATCTCCCTGGCCATAAGTTCAGTAAGGTCGATTGGGAAGCCAAAAGTATCGAAGAGTTCGAATGCAAAAGCCCCATCGATCAACCGCGATGTGAAACGGGCGACATTCGTTGGGGTAACATATGCATTAAAGCGTTGAATCCCGGTTGACAAGGTGCGGAGAAATGCCGCTTCCTCTTCACGTATCACATTGTTAACCAAATCTTTTTGAGCAATAAGTTCAGGAAACACCTGCCCCATCTGAGCAATAAGCACCGGAAGCAAATCATGGATAAATGGTTCCCTGAATCCGAGGAAGGCATACCCGTAACGCACGGCACGCCGCAAAATCCTCCGGATTACATAACCTGCCTTGACATTCGATGGCAGCTGCCCGTCAGCAATGGCAAAGGCAATGGCCCTTAAATGGTCGGCAATAACCCGCATCGCGATATCTGCCTTTATGTCTTTCCCGTATTGAATACCGGCTTTATTCGCCAGTACCTGGATAATCGGCTGGAATATGTCGGTATCATAGTTGGATTTTGTTCCCTGCAAAACCATGCACAGCCGTTCAAAACCCATCCCGGTATCCACATGCCTGGCAGGCAACCCGACGAGCTGACCGCCCGAAAGCCGGTTGTACTGAATGAAAACCAGGTTCCATATCTCGATAACATGAGGATCTCCCTTATTCACAAGGTCTTTACCCGGAATTTGTAATTTTTCTTTTTCGCCGCGGATATCGGCGTGTATTTCAGAGCATGGGCCGCACGGACCGGTATCACCCATTTCCCAGAAATTATCCTTTTTGGATCCCAGCAGAATCCTCTCCTCCGGAATATGCTGTTTCCAAAAATCGAAGGCTTCGGTATCCCTGGCAAGACCTTCTTTGTCATCACCTTCAAATACAGTTACATAGAGACATTCACGATCAATTTTCAGCACCTCGGTAAGAAGTTCCCAGCCCCATGCTATGGCTTCTTTTTTAAAATAATCCCCAAATGACCAGTTGCCAAGCATTTCGAACATGGTATGATGATACGTGTCATGCCCGACTTCTTCAAGATCATTATGTTTCCCCGAAACACGCAGGCATTTCTGGGTATCGGCCACCCGTTTGTATTTCCCTTCCTGGTTGCCCAGGAAAATATCCTTGAACTGGTTCATTCCGGCATTGGTAAACATCAGTGTCGGATCATTTTTAACCACCATAGGGGCAGAGGGAACAATGGCATGCTGCTTTGATTGAAAGAAATCAAGAAAGGCCTGCCGGATATCTGTACTATTCATCTAACTGTTATATTAGCAAGTTGTTAACAATCTTTAACATTTTTTAAACCGCGAAAACGGCTGCAAAGTTAATTATTTACTTAATTTTGTAGCTGTTAGCTTGCCTGTTTTGAATAATTCTTTATTTACCTGTTGATGAGTAAGGTAAAGTACAAATTCAATAAAAAATCTTTAACGTTCGACCGGGTGCATACAACTATGCGAAAGCGGTTGTTGTATTTCTTCTCGCACCTGTCTACCGGGGTGGTATTTGCTGCTGTTGTACTGGTGATTGCCTACAATTTCCTCGACTCTCCCAAGGAAAAAGCACAAAAACGGGAAATTGACCAGATGAAGCTGCAATACCAGATATTAAATGACCAGCTCGACAAGGTAACGAATATTCTTGCAGATTTGCAGGACCGGGATGATAATATTTACCGGGTGATTTTTGAGGCAGAACCGATACCCAACGCGATCCGTTCAGCGGGAATTGGCGGCATCGACCGGTATGAAGCATTGAAAGGGTACTCCAATTCCGACCTTATTATTGAAACCGAAAAGAACATGGACAAGATCCTTGGGAAATTGTATGTTCAGTCAAAATCATTTGATGAGGTATTCAACCTGGCAAAGAATAAGGAGAAAATGCTGGTCTCCATACCGGCAATACAGCCGGTTAACAACAAAGACCTGAAGAGAGTCGGTTCTTATTTCGGTGCAAGGATGGACCCGTTTTATAAAGTCCGGAAGTTTCATGAAGGCATGGACTTTTCTGCAACCGTGGGCACTGAAGTGTATGCCACCGGAAATGGCACGGTAACCGTAGCCGGACGTGATGTGCAAGGTGGTTACGGCAATGAGATCCGGATTGATCATGGCTACAGCTACCAAACGGGGTATGCCCATCTTTCACGAATATTTGTCAAGCCGGGTCAGAAGATCCTGCGCGGGCAAATCATTGGTTATGTTGGAAATACCGGAAAATCCACTTCCCCCCATTTGCATTATGAAGTGAGGAAAAACGGGGTACCGGTAAATCCGATCTATTTCTTTTTCAATGATATTACGCCTGAACAGTTCCAGATGATGCTTGAAAATTCAGCCCGTCCTTCACAAACTATGGATTAGTGAGTTGCCCCATGCTAAGAAAAAATAAAAGAATTGAGAAAATCTATTATTCCATCGGGGAAGTAGCCGAGTTATTTGAGGTAAATGCTTCCCTGATACGGTTTTGGGAAAAGGAATTTGACATTCTCAAGCCGATGAAAAACAAAAAAGGCAACCGCCTTTTTACCCAGAATGACCTGGATAACCTCCGTATAATTTATCACCTGGTAAAAGAACGGGGCTTTACCCTGCAGGGGGCAAAAGATAAACTCAGGGAGAACAAGGAAGATGTTGTAAATAAAGTAGCAGCCATCGATTCACTGACCCGGATCAAAGATTTTCTGCTTGAGATAAAAGCACAGATCTGATGGCTTTACGGGACGGGCAAAAATCAGACTCTTTTTTCGAAAATGTCTACGCAGTGGTCAGGCTTATTCCGTCCGGTCGTGTAACTTCTTATGGTGCAATCGCTGAGTACCTGGGGTCACGTGGTTCGGCAAGGATGGTAGGCTGGGCAATGAATGCATCGCATACCCGGGTAACTGACATTCCGGCACACCGTGTTGTGAACAGAAACGGACTGCTTACCGGAAAAAATCATTTCGGAAGTCCCGTAATCATGCAACAACTGCTTGAAAACGAGGGAATAACTATACACAACAACCAGATAACAGATTTCAACAACGTGTTTTGGAATCCGATGATAGAATTATAAAAATGCAGCAACTTATTATAAATGGGGCTAAAGCCCCCGATTCGTTGAATTATTTCCAAAACCGTCAGCTAAAGCTGACGGCAATAGATAAAACCTTATACCTCCACCCGTCCACCCATCCACTCGTCCACCCGTCCACTCGTCCACTCGTTTACCCGTTTCACCTATACAACCCATTACAAACCCTAAACCCACCCAATGACCCTAAATACCACCCAAATAGTTGATGCCCTGAGGCATGTTGATGATCCGGATCTGAAAAAAGACCTGGTCACCCTCAATATGATTGAAAACATTACCATCGACGGACATAAAGTAACCTTCGATGTGGTGCTGACCACCCCTGCCTGTCCGTTGAAAAACCAGATCAGACAGGCTTGTGTGGAGGCTGTTCATCAGTATGTTGATCCTGCTGTTGAGGTAGAAATCAACATGACTTCCCGGGTAACCTCCCGGCGTAAAGAAACGGATGCCATGCTGAAAGAGGTGAAAAACATCATAGCCGTAGGTTCCGGGAAAGGTGGTGTTGGCAAATCCACCGTTGCGGTAAACCTGGCCATTGCACTGGCAAAAACCGGTGCAAAAGTCGGCCTGATCGATGCCGACATTTACGGGCCTTCAATTCCGATGATGTTTGGCATGCTCAATGAGCGCCCAACAGGATTTGACAAGGACGGTAAAACTTATGTGTATCCTTTTGAAAAATTTGGCATCAAGGTGTTGTCGATCGGTTTTTTTGTTGACCAGTCAAAAGCATTGATATGGCGCGGACCCATGGCCTCCATGGCCCTGCGTCAATTGTTCACCGATGCCGAATGGGGAACCCTCGACTACATGGTGATCGACCTTCCGCCAGGCACCGGCGACATTCCGCTTACCCTGATCCAGGACTTTCCGCTAACCGGGGCTATAATCGTCAGCACACCGCAGCAGGTTGCCATTGCCGATGTGCGCAAGGCCGCCGACATGTTCCGCAATGATAAAATAAACATCCCGATCCTCGGTCTGGTTGAAAACATGTCGTATTTCACCCCACCGGAATCACCGGAAAAGAAATACTTTATTTTCGGGGAAGGCGGATGTGAAACGTTTGCCAGAGAACTGAATATTCCTCTCCTCGGGCAGATACCGATCGTACCGGCCATTGCCGATTCGGGCGACGCAGGAATTCCTGTTTCGGTGAATGACAATTCCCCGGTATATGCGGCATTTCAGAAACTTTCGGAGGCGGTTGCCCAGCAAATTGCAATCAGCAATTCGATCAGGGAGATTTTTGGAGCAAATTCTTAAATTTGCCACATGGAACCGGAAAAATGGTCTGAAGAGGAAGCACTTCTGAATTATGAGAATCTGAAGTCAATTGTTGACATTGGGCTGGCCGATGCTGCCCGTTGCGAAAACCTGCATGAGGCCAAAGGATTCCTTATTGACGTGCAGGGGCATTTCAAAGGACTGAAGCTCAGGCGCGAAGACCGGGAACAACTTTACGGAAGATTGCAGGAAGCATTTGCCCTTGTCAATAACAAAATAGACGATGAACGTCTCAATTTTGAATATGAGGCTTTGTCGAATTTTGCGGAATTTAAGCCTTTGGTAGCCGAAGCCCTCAGCCAGGCTACCGGTTCCGACGACCTTAAATCAACCTGGGATACCCTTCTCGGCATTCAGAGCCGTATCAAAAATTCAAAACTGCTGCGTGAACAACGCGATGAATTATCGGCCGGCCTTCGTGATGCATTCGACATGATCAGGATGCGTCGGGATGAAGAGCGAAAGGCTTACGATGAGGAGGCCGGTTATAATTACACCCGGTTGAAGGCATTGGTTGAAAAAGGCCTTCAGCAAGCCGAGGAGACTCATGAATACAAGGAAACCCGTGAATTTTTAAAAAAAATACAGTCCGAATTCAAGGGAATTAAAATGTTACACGATCAGCGGGAAGAACTTTACTCCCGCCTGCAAACTGCATTTGATATCCTGGGGAAACGCCTGGATGATTTTTTCAGATACAAGAAAAAAAACTGGGAAGTTAAAATGCAGTTTACACTCTCCCGGTTTTCAGCTGATATATATCAAATTCAAACCTCACTTGAAAAAGATCAGGCCGACCTGAGGGAGCTCGAAGATCAGCTGGATATTATTGTTTCTGCCGGGAAAGACAGAGATTTGACCACGGGCCTCCAGGCAAGAATAGCTTCATTAAAACGAAGTACAGAACATAAACGCAAGGAGATTACCCTCCTTGAAAACAACAAAAATGAATTACAAAACCGTTTGGAAGAACCTGAAATTTAACCACTTTACTATTAATAAACCTTCATGACCGACTCTGCCGAATCTTCACCAGTCAATCACACCCATTCTTCATCGCGCAAGCGGTCAACAACCAGTCATAAGCAATCAGGCTATATGGAACCTGTAATCTATTTTTCAGGTGCCATTCTGTTATTGATTTTAGCAAAAATCCTTCATTTGGGAATGATAGCACCGGCTGCCGGCATTCTGGGGATCATCATCCTTACAGTTTCTAAAATATGGAAATTCAAGCCAGGAATTGTTTTTTCCAGCATATTCACCAGCCTCATGCTCATGTTCTATATCTGGCTATGGGTTGACATATACATAGTCATTGTTTTTTCCGGTGAACTTGCAACAGGTTCAAAAGTGTTTTTCAGCACCATCACGGAAGGAATAATGCTGGCAATCATCCTGTGGGTTTACCACCGGTTGTTGAACTCCGTATACCTCCGCATGGGTCAGAAATGGTTTGTTAAAAAGCCGTATGTGGTCATTTTCAAACTGCTTTTCTACTTCCAGCTGTTTCTCATCTTCTTTTGGGTAATTGCATTACTTATGCAAAAAGCGGCGCCTGTGACAAGCCTGGGCATTGCTGATTCTTCTGTTATTGCCGCGGCCCTGGCCTTGCTGGCCGCAGGGATACCTGCCATTATATACCTGATTAAAACTTCCTCCGATGACAATAAAGTACACCGTCACCGGCACCATCACAGGCACCATCGCAGCAGCGAAGTAAAAAATGATGATATTCCCTGAAATTAGCAACAATTGAATTACTTAATTACTATTTTTGTGCTACTGTTAAATATTTAACAAACCCAGCGCAAAATGTCTAAAAGTACGTTGAAAATCAGGGATCTTACCCTGCGGGACGGCCAGCAATCCCTATTTGCTACCAGGATGACACAGGATCAGGTTGACCGTGTTTTACCTTATTTTAAAGATGCCCGGTTTTATGCCATGGAGGTGTGGGGAGGTGCAGTGCCCGATTCCATTATGAGGTACCTGGCTGAAAATCCGTGGGAAAGACTCGAAAAGATCAAGGAGTCTGTTGGCGATGTATCCCTGCTTACCGCCCTCTCAAGAGGAAGAAACCTGTTTGGTTACAATCCCTATCCCGAAGAGGTTATCGAAGGGTTCAACCGCCTGGCAGTGCAGTCGGGGATCGGGATCATGCGCATTTTTGATGCTCTCAACGATGTGGAGAACATGAAATCGACCATCAGGTATGTAAAACAAAACGGGGGAATCGCCGACTGTGCGATCAGTTTCACGGTGGATCCGAAATTCTCGACCCGCCAGAAATTTCGCTCCTGGATCCACTTTAAAGCCCTGCCTCACGACATCTTCACCATCGACTATTTTGTGGAAAAAGCCCGCCAGCTGGAAGCTCTGGGTGCCGACATGATTTCAATCAAGGATATGGCAGGGCTCATAACGCCATCACAAACCGGAAAACTGATCCGGCGCCTCAAATCAGAAGTTCGCGTTCCGATCGATTTCCATACGCATTGCACACCGGGATACGGACTTGCTTCCGTTTTATCGGCTATTGTGAACGGAGTCGATATTGTGGATACCAACATCTGGAATTTTGCAGGAGGACCGGCAGCTCCCGCATATGAATTAATCCATATTTTCTGCGATAAAATGGGAATCGATACCGGTGTAAATCCGGAGGCGGTAGTCGCCATCAACAAAGAGCTTAAAATCATCAGGCAGGAACTTGCCGAATTCGACACATGCACTTCCTTTCCCATTGAATTCGACTTCACCAAAGACAAACTTCCTAAGGAGATCAACAAGTTGTTTGTCAAGGCAATACATCATGCCAGGCACGACCGTGAAGAAGACCTGTTGTGTACATGCCTCGAAATTGAAGCTTACTTCAATTTCCCGGAACCGGATGTTGCCGTTAAAAATGCCGAAATCCCCGGAGGTATGTATACCAACATGCATGCCCAGCTGAAACAGCTTAAACTTGACCACCTGCTCCCGAGAGTGCTGGAACTTGTACCCCTGGTGAGGATAAAATCAGGCTGTCCTCCCCTGGTAACACCAACCAGCCAGATTGTTGGCGTGCAAGCAGTCAATTGCGTGATTGATGAAAACAAAGACCTCCCCTATTTCACCACAAAATCAATCCAGTACGTAAACCTCGTCAAAGGTATTTATGGAAGAACTCCCATCCCTGTTGATCCCGATTTCAGGGCACAAATCACGGGCGTAAGGGAAGAAACAGCCTACGACACTAAAAATTACAAGAAACAGGAAAATACAGTCTTTGAAGAATATGGCGACATGAAACTTGCCGACAATGAAAAGGATGAGCTGTTGCTGGAATTATTTCCTACGGTGGCCCGCGATTTTCTGCAAAATTCAGTTGAAGAAAGATATACCGAAAACATCCATCATATCGAAGAGGAGAAAAGACGCAAAGCACGCGAAGCCCATGAAGCATATGAACGCCTTACACCGCAGGAAAAACGCGACAGGCTGATGCAGGGGCTGTATTCATGGCATGAATTATCTTTTCCTGAAGAGGAAGACCTGGGAAGGTCGTAGACAGGAGGTATTGCATGACCGGTGACGATATGCACCATATAACATATCGAACTTTTTGATTTACGGGTATTTACGATCTGTTTTTTTATTATTTTTGCTTCGTTAACACATTCACAAAACAACCATTCCTATGACGTTCGACGATTTTAAAAAAACGCACAAGTTACTGGCGCAGTACAAATACACCTGGGCTCCGATCGATAAAGGCTATAACAACCGCACGATACACATCAATGTGGGTGACTTCGCAATCACCGAGAAACCTGTCTCTGCCGAAATGAAAGAGAAATTCACAGGCGGCAAGGGGTTTGACCTGCGTTTGTTGTGGGATGCCACCACCCCTGAAACCAAATGGAATGATCCGGATAATGAGATCGTTATCTCCGGAGGCCCCTGTTGCGGGATCACCCAGTATTCGGGCAGCGGAAAAGCCATTTGCTGCGCCATCAGCCCTCAAACAGACATTATAGTCGATTCGAATGTGGGTGGATTCTTTGGCCCGTTTCTGAAATTCTGCGGGTTTGATGCATTGGAGATCCAGGGAAAATCAGACCAGGAAATAATGGTGGTGTTCGAAGAAGAACGGGAAGTGATAGAGATTTACGAAGCCGATGACCTTCCTTCCGACAGTCATGTTCTTGCCGAAGAATTGCACGACATGATGGCCGTCCCCGGAAATGAAAAAGACAAATATAACGTCGCCGTTGTTTCAGCAGGCACTGCTGCCGAACACTCCCTGATCGGGATGCTGAACTTCAGTTTTTATGATATCAAGCGCAAAAAAGTCCGTCTGAAACAGGCCGGACGTGGCGGAATCGGTACTGTACTCCGCGATAAAAAGGTTAAAGCAGTTGTCGCCCATGTGAAAACAATCGGCGGAAACCGCAACAACGTGGTGAATATGGAAGCCATCCAGGAGCGCGGCCGAACCTTTAACAAGGAGATGCGCGAACTGGACGACAAACAATGCGAAATGCGCTCGAAAGGAACCGCCCACCTTACCCTGGTCATGAACGATTATGACCTGCTCCCCGTCAACAATTTCAAATTCGGAAGCGACCCGAAGGCAGTTAACATCAGCGGAGATGTATGGAAATCCTATTTCACCCAGAATGTTCCTGATGGTTGCTGGGTAGGCTGCAATATGGCCTGTGCCAAAGGGGTCGACAATTACGAGCTCCGGTCAGGTCCTTACAAGGGAGATAAAGTCATTGTTGACGGACCTGAATATGAAACAACATCTTCTCTTGGTTCTATCGCAGGGATATTCAATCCCGATTTCACTATCGAAGCCAACTTCTATTGCGATACCTATGGCATTTGCACCATCTCCTGGGGAACCATCCTTGGTTTTGTAATGGAATGCTATGAAAACGGCATCCTGAACGAAGAACGCACCGGCGGATTGAAGCTGAACTTCGGAAATGCCGATGCGGCTATGGAACTGCTGCACATGGTGTCGAAAGGTGAAGGATTCGGACTGACTGCCGGCCAGGGTGTACGCAAAATGAAAGAACTCTTTGCCAGAAACGGCTGGGGCGATGCAGGCTTTATGCAGGATATCGGCATGGAAAATAAAGGACTGGAATATTCCCAGTATGTGTCTAAAGAATCTCTGGCACAGCAGGGCGGGTACGCCATGACCAACAAAGGCCCCCAGCACGATGAAGCATGGCTGATCTTTATGGATATGGT
>CAZVNF010000017.1:5436-7416 GCA_964628215.1 uncultured Draconibacterium sp. | reverse complement strand
AAACACGATGCCCAGCCCTATCGCGCCTGCGGCCCGGTAACAAAGGAGGAATACGAATCACGCTCCGACCGCTATGACAAACAACTACTGGAACAGGTCAATTTTGATCCGGCCGGAAAAACTACGGAAGAAAAGATGAAGGTACTGCGTGCTTACCGCGAAAACCGATATGAACAGCTGCTCGATGCTGTTTATGAACGGCGTGGCTGGACTAAAAACGGGGTACCTAAAATCGAACATCTTAAAAAGCTGGGCATGGACCTGCCTGAATTGCTTGAAATTGTGACACCGTTGCAGTAAATATTTCTCGCAAATTTTCGCAGATTGCAACGCTGATTTTCGCAGACAACTATGTTTCTCTTTTTCTGCGTGAATCTGCGAAAAAAATCTGCGAAAATCTGCGTGAAATATTTTTTCATTGAATTGAAATAAATGTTTATGTTTGCATCCGGTTTAGAATAGTTATAAATAATCGCATTAATGTACTATAAAATAAATACCGGATCAGGCTTTTGTTGGTGGCGCACTGTAATGAACAGCGCGTAAACATCAAAGTTTCCTTATCTGAATAAATAACTGAAAGGCTTGCTGTTTACAAACAGCGGGCCTTTTTTCATTTATGGCAAAACGGCCCGCCCGAAGAAATCAGGCAGGCCGTTTTTATTAACCTTAAATTCTAACAAAATGACAAAAATCAGAAAAATCCAACTGAACGAACACGACATGCCGGCACAATGGTACAATATCCAGGCAGACATGCCCAACCCCCTGCTCCCGCTGCTTCATCCCGGTACAAAACAACCCATTCAGGCGGGCGACCTTGAGCCCTTGTTCCCGATGGAACTGATCAAACAGGAAGTTTCAAAGGAGCGGTTTATAGATATTCCGGATGAAGTGCTCGATATTTATAAACTTTACCGGCCAACTCCGCTGCACAGGGCATATAACCTTGAAAAAATGCTGGATACCCCTGCAAAGATCTATTACAAGAATGAAAGTGTAAGTCCTCCCGGCTCACATAAGCCAAATACGGCTATTCCGCAGGCCTATTACAATTACAAGCAGGGTGTGAAAAAAATGACCACAGAAACAGGAGCCGGTCAATGGGGCAGCGCATTAAGTTTTGCCACGAACTTCTTTGGAATTGAGTGCAAAGTATTTATGGTTAAGGTCAGCTACCAGCAGAAACCCTACCGGAAATCGATGATGAATTTATGGAATGGCTCAGTGATCCCATCCCCAAGTGCACTGACCAATGCCGGGAGGGCCTTTCTTGCCGAAGACCCCGATTGTCCGGGAAGCCTTGGCATTGCCATATCTGAAGCAATAGAAGTTGCTGCTACGAACGACGATACCAAATATTCCCTGGGAAGTGTTCTCAACCACGTTCTCCTGCATCAGACCATCATCGGACTCGAAACTGTAAAACAACTGGAAATGACCGGCGATTATCCCGATCTGATTATCGGACCATTTGGTGGTGGTTCGAATTTCGGCGGATTATCCTTCCCGTTTTTACGGTATAATTTTACGGAAGGGAAAAAGACCCGGTGCATTGCCGTTGAATCAACTTCATGTCCCAAACTAACGCAGGGGAAGTTTGAATATGACTTTGGAGATACCGCAGGGATGACCCCGCTCATCCCGATGTACACCCTGGGGCATAAATTTATTCCGCCGGCCATTCATGCGGGTGGATTGCGATATCATGGTGCAGGGGCGATCATCAGCCAGCTGCTGAAGGACGAACTTATCGAAGCCCGGTCAGTAAATCAGATTGAAAGTTTTGAGGCAGCGGTTACTTTTGCACGTGCTGAAGGAATGATCCCTGCCCCCGAAACCGCACATGCCATTGCGCAGGTATTGAAGGAGGCGATGATCGCGAAGAAAGAGGGCGTGTCGAAGAACATCCTCTTCAATTTTTCGGGACACGGATTGCTGGATATGGGCGCCTATGATGAATATTTTGCGAATAATCTG
>CAZVNF010000017.1:0-5336 GCA_964628215.1 uncultured Draconibacterium sp. | reverse complement strand
CATTTATCCACTTTCATGTACGGGTAGGTAAACTCCGACGATGGGATCAGCGTCTCCTTGATTGTTCGGGGGTTGGTCCAGCGGAGCAGGTTGAGGTGGCTTCCCGATTTATCATTGGTTCCCGATCCGCGGGCACCGCCAAACGGTTGCTGTCCGACTACTGCCCCTGAAGGTTTGTCGTTGAAGTAAAAGTTTCCGGCAGCATACCTGAGAATGCGGCAGGCTGTATTAATAGCCCCCCTGTCCTTTGAAAACACCGATCCGGTGAGTCCGTAAGGCGAAGTCTGGTCACAAATATGAAGCGTTTCTTCGAACTCCTTGTCCTTGTATACATAAATGGTCATGACCGGGCCAAAAATCTCTTCCTCCATTGTTTTAAAATGAGGATTGGTTGTTTTTATTACCGTAGGCTGGACAAAATAACCTTTTGTTTTATCGCCGGTTCCACCGAAGATTACCTCAGCATCGGTCGATTTTTTTGCAAAATCAATATAGCCCATGATGTTGTCGAAAGAGGCTTCATCGATGACCGCATTCATAAAGTGACTGAATTCACGAACATCGCCAACAGTTATGCGTCCGATCATCTCACCAATCCTCGATTTCACTTCGGGCCACATCGACTCCGGAACGTAGGAACGTGATGCAGCCGAGCATTTCTGCCCCTGGTATTCAAAAGCGCCGCGCACGATGGCAACCGACACTTCCTGCGGATCGGAGGAAGGGTGCACGAAAATGAAATCCTTTCCCCCGGTCTCGCCAACGATGCGTGGGTATGACCGGTAATTTGTCATATTCTGGGCGGCCATTTGCCAGAGGCTGTTAAATGTATTGTTCGACCCGGTGAAATGGATGCCGGTCAGGTCGCGGTGTGCCAGGGCTGTCTTTCCGATCATGCTGCCCGAACCGGGGATGAAGTTGATCACCCCGTCAGGGAGTCCGGCTTCCTGGAAAATCTTCATCAGGAAATAATTCGACAGCAGCGAAGTGGTGGCCGGTTTCCATACCGACGTATTCCCCATGAGTGCCGGAGCCATATTCAGATTGGAAGCGATGGCGGTAAAGTTAAAAGGAGTCACTGTGAGAACAAATCCTTCCAGCGGGCGGTATTCCACGCGATTGATGATGCCCGGCTGCGAATGAGGCTGTTCTTTATAGATCTCTGTAATGAAATAAGCATTGAAATTCAGGAAATCGATGGTTTCGCAGGCAGCGTCAATCTCGGCCTGGTAAGCGCTTTTCCCCTGCCCCAGCATGGTGGAGGCATTTACGAGGGAACGGTATTTCTTTGAAATCAGTTCGGCAGCCTTCAGGGTGATCGAAACGCGGTCGACCCAGGGAAAGGATTCCCATTCCCGGTGGGCTTTCAGTGCGGCATCGATGGCCATTTTCACCTCTGCTTCACCGGCCATGTGATAATTGGCCAGGACGTGCTGGTGGTCATGCGGCATCACGACTTTGCCGGTCTTGCCTGTTCTCACCTCCTTACCCCCAATGATCAGCGGGATATCCTGCACTTCTGAACTCAGCCGGTCCAGTTCGGCATTCAATGATTTTCTTTCCTTGCATCCGGGAGCATACGTCAGGGTGTGCTCGTTCTGCGGACGCTCAAGACTAAATATGGCGTTATTCATATCTGATTTTTTTCGTCAAAATTAGGTATTTTTCCGATATGCAACAGTGTGCATATCGGCATGAGTTTCTCAGCTGCAAAGGTAGATATTTATTTGGAATTATTCTAAATTAATTGCTGCCCGGAGAGTTCCTGCTTCCTGCTTTTCAGGAAGAAAGCCAGGAATACCAGCATCGCGGAGAGGCTGGTCATCACCAGGAATGCGATGCCAAAACCCGTGGTTTTACCCGGCGTGGCAGCTGCAATGGCACCAATAAGCGCCGCGCCTGCCAATTGTCCGATGGAAATGAATATGAGAAGGATACCCTGCGTTGACGCTCTTTCGGCAGCCGGAACTTCGTTAAGCATAATGTAACTCAGTGAAGCCCGCATGGAAAGGCCAAAACCAAGACATGCCCCGGCGGTATAATAGATTACTACGTTACTGGTAAGCATACTGAGTAAAAACAAGGCGATGGAGGCAATGATAAGTCCGGAAATGATGATGATCTTTGATCCGGCTTTGTCAACCAAACGGCCCCCGAGCGGCGACCCCACTGCGGTAGCGATCACCACCGGCAGTAACATGAAACTCGCTTCCGGGGGAGTTACGCCAAACAGGTCCACGGCAAGTTTGGGAAGAAAGACGATGGTGGATTGGAACAGGCCGAGCCCGAAAGCGATAAAACCAACAATCCGAACCTGCAGGGAGCTGAAAAGCCTGACATTGAGCACTGGCTCCTTCTGGTTCTTTTCGAGCATCAGCATGATCGGGACAAGCAGCACGGTAAGCATTACAAATGGCAGGACATTCCATGAGCCAAAGCTGCCTGCCAAATTTTTTGTATCTATGTTATTAATTGCCAGGGTGAAACTTGTTAAAATCACACCAAGTATCACGATTCCGCTCCAGTCGATGGATGGTTTTTCCTTTGGCCTTACCGAAGGCAGCATTTTTATGGCAAAAATGATAATTATCAAGGCAATGGGGATATTAATCAGGAATAACGAGTTCCAGTCAAAATAAAGCAGCATGAATCCTGCAATGAAAGGCCCCAGGATAAAGGCAATGCCAAATACGGCCCCTATAAGGCCCAGTGCCCTTCCCCGCTTTTCAACCGGAAAAATATCCCCGACCACCGCGATGGCAACCGGGAAAATACCGCTTGATCCAAATCCCTGGATAGCCCTGCCAATCAATAATAAGGTAATGTCGTGCGATACCGATACCACGAGTGACCCCAACCCGAAAATGGCGACAGCAATGACGTAAATCCATCGCCGTCCAAATGTATCCGACATCTTCGCCATCAGCGAAATCCCTACCAGATTGAATAGAATATAGATAGAATAGATCCAACTCAGATCTCTTCCTCCGACCTGCATGGTTTTTTCGATGGAAGGTATGGCTGGCCCGACAATGGATATGTCGAGAGCGCCCATGAGTACGCCAATGAAAAGCAGGATGAGGATGGGGGTGTTGGTTTTTGAGTGGGTCATAGGGTGGTGGACAGGTGGACGAGTGGACGAGTGGACGGGTGGACGGGTGGACAGGTGATTTTGATGGTTGATTTTACAATTTGCCTTGGTTTTTTTTGAAGGTGTAAATGTAAACAAATTGATCGTTTTGGGGTGATTTTTGGATAGGTTGTTTTGTGCATATCGCTAAAATTTCTAATTTTGTACAAATTTGAATTGATGGAAACAAAATTCACCCATAAGCTTTCGGATGTTCGTCTGCATTATAAAATCTGGATGTCGGATGAGAAGGAAACCGGGATATTGGGAGACGGCAAATGGCAGATGCTGAAACTGATCGAGGAGAAGGGTTCTATGAAGGCCGCCTGCGATGAGTTAGGCTATACCTACCGGCGTACCTGGGGGAATTTAAAGAAAATTGAAAAATTTTTCGGGTTCCCTTTGCTTGAAAAACAGCGTGGAGGAAGTGATGGCGGACATACCGCCCTTACCGAAGAGGGTAAACGCCTTGTGCGGGCATTCGATGCCTTTCACAACATGGTTGACGCCCATATTCAGCAGGGTTTTGAGCAGTTTATCCAGGAATTAAAAAAATAAACATTGTCAGGGATTATCATGAGAAAACTACTGATTACCCTAAGCCTGGTATTTTTGACACTTAGCACTGCTTTTGCTCAGAAGGCAGGGCAGGCTATTTCCGGCGACCTGGTCATTTTTCACGCCGGAAGCCTTTCTGTGCCGATGAAGGAGATTGCTGCTGCATTTAAAAAGATCTATCCTGAGGTTAATATTCTCATGGAATCAGCCGGCAGTGTTGAAAGTGCCCGAAAAGTCACCGACCTGAACAAGCCTTGTGATATAGTAGCTGCAGCCGATTACAAGGTAATTGACAATATGCTGGTCCCGAAATTTACGGATTGGAATATAAAATTCGTTTCCAATGAGATGTGCATTGTATATACAGAGAAATCAAGATATGCCAGTCGTATTAATGCCCAAAACTGGTATGAAATCCTGCAGAAAAAGGACGTTGCGTATGGCCGTGCCGATCCGAATGCAGACCCGTGTGGCTACAGGTCGGTGATGACCATGCAGCTCGCCGAAAAATTTTATAAAAAACCCGGCCTTGCCAGTCAGCTGGTGACCAAAGATGCAAACTATATGCGCCCGAAGGAAGTTGATCTCCTGGCAGTACTTGAATCAGGGTCGGTCGATTATATTTTTCTGTATAAATCGGTTGCCATCCAGCACAAATTGAAATACCTGGTTCTTCCTTCCGAGATAAACCTGAAGGAACCCAAATTCAGCGATCTGTACAACACTGCAGCAGTATCTATCAACGGCAAGGAGCCCGGGCAAAAAGTAATAATGAAGGGCGAGCCGATGATTTATGGGGTTGCCCTGATGAATGCGGCACCCAACAAACCGGTGGCCCTTGCCTTCCTGCAATTCATGCTGTCGAAAGATAATGGAATTAAAATCCTGGGAAAAAACGGCCAGCCTTCCGTAATCCCGCAAAGTAACCCGAATTTCGACAAGCTTCCTGCAGAACTGAAGCCTTTCGCAAAAAAATAGTTGAACCTTGTGAAATGGAATATCATTATTAGAAAAAAAACAATACCGATACGCACGAACGGACATATCGAAAATTAATTTCTATGAAAAAAAAATGGATTTACAGAATTATGGGCAGTGCCCTTTTGCTATTGTCAGCGATTGCCTGCAGCAAAGATGAAAACCCGGCGCCCCCTTCCATCAGCTTATCAACCGGCGCGGGATATACCGCCTCGGGCACGGTGGTTGCAGTTGGCGGAAAACTCAGGTTTGGGATCACTGCTTCTGCAACAGATGCCAACATCACCAATTTTGTGGTAAAAAAAATTATGCCCGACGGAACCACAAAAGTGGTACTTGATTCGGGATTAAACTCCACAGGATTCTTCGTTAACGAAACCTTTTATCAGAATATTGAGGAAGAAGCCCGGTGGACCTTCCAGGTGATGGATAAAAACAGGCAGTTTGCGACCACCGCCATCACAATTTTCAAGGATCCGGCTTCCACTTGGGGAGGGATTTTCGAATTCCCTTCTATTACCATGGGTTTCCAGAACAGTACCACGTATGGCCAGTTTCTTGTTCCGTCAACGGGTAAAGTCTATTTCGCAGATTCAGCGGCCATCAATCAAAGCATGATAGACATCATTACCTATTATTATGTGGATGATACACCCTCCCCCACTTTTTC
>CAZVNF010000016.1:0-41126 GCA_964628215.1 uncultured Draconibacterium sp. | reverse complement strand
CGATGAAAACTTTTGGGGAAAAATTTAGGGTGTCCCAGTGTCGAAGTCAGGAGGACAAAGTTTGGGACTCGCCGGCTGTTGTTCGTCCTTTGAACTTTGCACTTCCCACTTTAGTTTGTACTTTGTACATTGTAATTCGTACTTTTTCGGGGCCAACTCTATGTCTGTTGATCCCAATTCGTCTCATCAGCCTTTTCTTCCCTTCCAGCGATAGGGGATCATCAGGCCCAGCAGCCCAGCCACAGGAACATAAACCAGTTGAAAAACCTGCGCAACGAAATAGTGTTTTGTCAGTGTTTGCTTACCAAAAAACCGGATCATGATCCAAACCATCGGGTATTCCAACAGGATTTTTACCAGCCAGAGGATCATGGAAAAATATAGCATACCGGGAAATAAAAAACCCAGCAGCATCCCGGACAGTAAAAACACCTGGGTTAAATAGGTTACCGCCCCTGCCAGTATGACAACCGGGTCGCGGTAGCCGGGACTTTTGGAAACCCAGCGGATTCTCTGCTGCAGAAAACCCGCAAAGGTGGCCTCCGCCTGTGTGATTACGGCACCCTTCATATCCATATTAAACCTCAGGGCCCCATTTCCGTAGTGCTTACGAATCTGGCTCATCATAAACTGATCATCGCCTGAACGATACCTGAGATTACTGGTAAAACCACCCGTTTGAAAAAACGCATCACGCCGGTAGGCCAGGTTGGCCCCGTTGCACATCACCGGGTAACCCATAACCGCACTTCCCGCGGTAGTCCCCATCAACCCGAGAAACTCCAGTGACTGGATTTTCTGCAGCAGGTTCTTTTCATGCTGGTAATACACCAGCCCCAGTACCATCTGTATACTTGCAATTTCAAACCCTGCAACCATGGAGGAGACCCATTCTGCTCCCCGTTCCGTATCGGCATCGGTAAAAAGCAAAATCTCTCCCTTCGCTACGGCAACAGCCCGTTCAACGGCTCTCTTTTTCCCGGTTGTATTCAATTCGGTAAGTGGGGAGGGAACCAGTACCAGCGAAAAATCAGGATGCCGCTGAGCATACTGCGAGGCAAGTGCCATGGTATCATCTTCGGAGTAGTCATCCGCCACAATCACCTCCATGGATCGGCACGAAAAATCCTGTTCGCGTATCTCCTCAAGAAGTCGTAGGATGTTTGATGCTTCATTGCGCACCGGGATGATGACAGAAACAAATACTTCACGGTGTGAAGCCTGCTTTTGTTTACTCCTGACAATCCTGATGAGCCCGAAGGTAAAAAAGCCGATGAGGGAACCATAGCATCCCAGCAACAGCAGCAGAATCAGTTCGAAAGTTTTTTGCAGGTCCATCAATCCCGGGTCTTTCTGAAAAACTGCAGTCGGAATACAAATATTGTCCCGATCAGGGCGGGAATTCCAAGATTAATTGTCCAAAGCAGGGTAGATGCTGCAAATATGCCCAGGCTGTTTGCCCCTGAAACAGGCAAAACCTGGCCTGAATACAGTCCGAAAATGTACAATGCCACGGAACCCCTGATGCCCAATTCGGTAAGTGCAATGGTAGGGATAATCGCCATGATCAGGTAAATGAGTGCAATCAGCATCAATGCGCTGAAATAGGGTATCTCAATTCCGAACAGCATGAGCAGCAGGTAAAACTGGGAGGAGAAAACCAGGTATCGCAAAAAACTCAAAATCATGACCACGGCCATTTCACGGTTATGATAGAAGGCAAAGATCCTGAAAAATTTCCGCAACGGTTTTAACCCGTTCCTGAGAATCTGCTCCTTCAGGGTTGTAAGAAAGGAGAGTTTGAAGAACAGGGCCACCAACAGGCAATCAAGGGTAACCACCAGGGTCACAAGGCAATAATACAGATATCCGTCACTGAACCCGGTGCCGGGAAGATAGCCCGGTATGAACACCAGCAATGCGAATGAACCTGCCAGCACCGTGATCAGGAGCTGGCTCATGCTTCCAACCAGGGTGATCAATATGCCTTCGATGCGGCTGGCGGTCTTCAGGATGTATATCCGCCCAAAATACTCCCCTACCCTGTTCGGGATGAACGAGCTGATGCTGATCCCGGTGAGCACTGCCTGGAAAGCCATGAAAAAGCCGATTTTCTCTACCTTTCCAATAAGGTACCTCCACTTTGCTGTTTCCAGGCTCCAGTTGACAAGCATCAGAAAAAACACCAGGGCAATCCCCCTCTGAAACCCTTGGGTTACCAGGTTTTTCTCCAGGGTCAGCAGCAATTCATGCAGGTCGCTTTTCTTAAACACCTGTTGCCAGATGTACAGGCAGGTAAGGATAAATATGGCCAGCTGGATAAGCAGGTTGGATATTTTCTGTACTTTTGACAGGTTTTTCATTTCATGTATGGTAAGCGAGCGCATTATTTTAGGGATTGACCCGGGTACTACCATTATGGGTTATGGGGTTATCAGCATAACCGGCTCCAAAATAAGTGTACTTGCCTTAGGCGTGCTAAAATTAAGCAAATACGACGACCATCCATTGCGGCTTAAGATTATTTTTGACCGTATGATCTCCCTGATCGAACAGTATCATCCTGATGAACTATCAATAGAAGCTCCCTTCTTCGGAAAAAATGTTCAGTCGATGCTCAAGCTTGGAAGGGCCCAGGGAGTAGCCATTGCAGCGGCCCTGTCGCGGTCGCTTCCCATCTTTGAATATTCACCGCGCAAAATCAAGCAATCCATCACCGGCAACGGAGCTGCATCCAAGGAACAGGTTGCGGCCATGCTTACCCACCTGCTGCAGATCACAGAAATACCCGATACCATGGACGCCACCGATGGACTGGCTGCCGCGGTTTGTCATTATTTTCAGAACGGGAAGCCGGAAACCGGAAAGAAATTTTCGGGATGGAAAAGTTTTCTGACGGCAAACCCGGAAAGGCTGGGATAAACTTCACATCAGTTTTTGATACTTCCTGACTTCTGACGCTTCTCAATTACTGCATGTTGGTGTTCTAAAAGGTATACGGAAAACGTTTACTGGTATAATTGCGCTTCATTTAATTCTATTTTTTTTGCTCGTGTTGGCATTGAGGTTACTTCGCAAGCTAGCTAAAAACGTGAAAATTACATAATTTCACGAGAATGACATAAAGTGTGTCAGTTCCTGTTCATGAAAGAGCAGCAGGTCGTTCGCCTCCTACTTTGCAAAAATTGTAAGCAGATATGTCATCGAAACAATTTTTAACTTATTTTTCATATAACTCGCAATCAGAATATTACAGATATTGTAAGATAATGAAATAATGCGATATAGTAATTGTAAGATGAATGTACATATAATGTAACCCTGTCGGGCATATGGAATCACAATACGTGTAATAATTTTACATCAAAATTCACAAAAACCAGGAAACATGAAAAGAAAGTTAATTTCACTGATCATTTCATTGATCATCGCCGGCACGTCATATGGCCAGCTGACAGGGAACAAGTACATCCCGGGTGATTATGCAACCGTTGCTGCCGCCATTGCCGACCTCAATGCCCAGGGTGTAGGTGAGGGTGGGGTTACCTTCAATGTAATTGCAGGACATCTTGAGACCTTTGGGAGCGCAACTTCAGGTTTGATCACCACGCAATCCGCACTGGCCGGAAGCCCGATCATTTTCAGAAAAGACGGGGTGGGTGTTAACCCGAGGATCACCTCTGCCAATGGTGCCGGCAATTATGATTATGTTATCTGTATCGGAGGAACCGATTACATTACCTTCGATGGGATCGATGTGCGTGATGATCCAGCTCATTCAACCGGTGCAACGCAAACTGAGTATGGGTTTTGGCTGGCCAAAGCGCCGGCAGATACCAGCGGCACCCAATATGCAACGATCAAAAACAGTACGATAACATTGAATAATCTCAACCTCAATACAGTTGGAATCAATGTCAGGACATGGATTTACACCTTGCCTGGTACCAATAAAATTTTAAAGAATACCCGCCAGACCAATTCCAATAATTCGTTCCAGGGAAACACCATCACGAACTGTTTCAATGGAATTTATTTGTTCGGATATTCACTGCAGGCATACATGGACCAGGATAATGACGTTGGTTCGGTTGCAGGCAACCTGATCACAAATTTTGGCGCCGGCAGTGGAACCTGTAATGGCATCTATGTACAATACGAGAACAATCTCATTATTGCAAATACCTCAATAACAGGACCGGTTGCCGGGGGAACCTGTTACGGTATGCAATTTCAGTCAACAGGCAATGCCAGTGTAAATATATATGGCAATACGATTTCAATACAATATCTTGGCACCGGTTCTTTTTACGCGATGAATGAGTCAATGGGGACCACCTCAACATCAAATACGGTCATTGTTCATGACAACCTCGTTACGAACTGCACATTTCCGAATGCCACTTCGAGCATCTGTTACTACATGAATATTGCACATGCAGGACCCATTGTGAGCGTTTACAATAATTCTGTAACCAACAACACCTATGGTTCAACCACAACTACATCAACAGGTGCGGTGTATTATATGGTCGTATCAGGGCTTCCAACCACAATTGGAACTGCCTCGGTTTACAACAACACGGTGAGCGGGAATGTGAGGTTGCAGTCTGTTTTGGCAGGGGGTACAACGAACTACATGTCGTTCACGCCGCAATGTCTTACTTTTTATTGTTATGGCAATGTGTGCGATAACAATTCGTCGGCAACAACAGGAACGGTATACGGAATTTACAACAATACGATCCGTCCGGTTAACAAGTACATCTATGATAATTCCGTTACGAACCTAAGCAATGCCAATGGAGCTACCTATGGTATTTATGTGTCGGGGGGTTATAACTGGGATATATATAAAAACAAGGTAGAAAGCCTAAGCGGAACCGCTGCAACCAGTGTGATCAATGGTTTGTATCTTGGCTCTACTACCGGTCCCGGAAATATCTATGCCTACAACAATATCGTTGGTAACCTGAAAACCAGCAATTCAACTTCGCTCAATGCCATCAGGGGGATTGTGGTATTTGGATTTAATACCAACCTTACCGGTTTGTATAACAACACGGTGTTTTTGAATGCAACTTCGACTGGTGCCGATTTCGGAACTGCCGGTTTACAGGTTTCCAAGTTAGCTAAAGTTTACGATATCAGGAATAATATTATCGTAAATACATCAACGCCAACCGGTACAGGCAAAACCATTGCCGTACTCACTGACTCGCTCAATTCAGGAAATCTTGCTGCAGTGACCAATAACAATAACTATTATGCAGGAATCCCGTCATCTAATATGTTGATTTTCAGTGATGGTGTAACAGATGATTCAACAATGCTGCAATACCGGACCCGTGTTTACCCGCGTGAATATTTGTCGGTAAGCGAACTGCCACCGTTCATATCAAGTGTTGTCCCCCTTGATCTTCACCTCAATCCGAATGTTCCGACACAGTGTGAGAGCGGAGGCAGCCCGGTGATGAATCCCATAGAAGTTTTAACCGACTATGATGGCCATTCACGTTATCCCAACAGCGGATATCCAGTAAATCCATCGCATCCGGCCAACGCCCCTGATATCGGCTCAGATGAATTCGGAGGAATACCTTTGGATCTCACACCACCTTTTATTGTTTATGCACCCCTGGCCAACATCGCCACAACCGGAAATCATCTGCTTACTGCTACCATCTCTGATGTACATGGTGTACCGGTTTCTGGTATCGGCTTGCCACGTGTGTATTGGAAGACATTCTACAATGGCACCTGGAATGTTGTTACAGGAACCCATATTGCGGATAATCAATATACTTTTTCTTTTGGAGGAGGGTCAGTACAGGGAGATACTATTTACTATTACGTTGCCGCCCAGGACATTTGGGCAACGCCAAACACCGGATCAAACCCGTTTCCCGGTGCAGGTGGTTTTTCTGCCAATCCTCCGATGGCCTCCATTGCTCCGTCATCACCCAACAAGTATGTGGTGGTTCCGGCAATTTGCGGCACTTTCCAGGTTGGAACCGGCGGGGACTACCCAACGCTAACGGCTGCCATCAACGACATCAACACAAAGGGGATTACCTGTCCGGTAACCCTGGTGCTGACCGACAATACCTATCCAACAGAATCCTATCCTATAACCCTGCAACCAAATGGCGGAAGCAGCAGTGTTAATACACTCACCATAAAACCTGCGACAGGAGTCAATCCGGTTTTTACCGGGGTTGTTCCGGCAAGCGGACTTATCAAGGTAAATGGCTTTGATTATCTGGTGATAGATGGGTCACCGAATGGAGGAAGCGAAAAAAATCTGACATTCCACAACGCCAGCGAAACGAATGATGCGCATGTGATCGGACTGTTCAACAACGGGGGTGTTAATCCTGCTTCCAATATCACTATCAAAAACAGCATTATCAAAGGCATCAGCTCAATAACGATGAAAAATTATGGCATTTTTCTGAGCCCGACAGGCGGAGGATATGATGGCATTGATATCTCGGATAACATCATTCACAGCGCCAACACAGGGATCTATTTCTCGGGTAACTTCAGCAGCATCAACCACAACGGGCGGATTGCCGGGAATACGATCGGAACAACTGACAATGCCGGTTACATCACAGCAAAAGGCATCCTGCTGCAATATTCCGACAATACGCTGATCGAGCGAAACAACATCATGGGCCCTGAAACAGGGAATAATGTACCCACACACTCCGGAATATATATCCTGGTAAAATCGACAAACACCAAAATCCGAAAAAATCTGATCCACGATTTTTACCGCAATGTTGATGATGGTTCCGGCGCATATGGTATCTGGTACGAGGCAGAGGGAAATACAATTACCGAGATATCTGATAACTCCATTTATGGGATTAAATCTTCCGGAGCCGCCCCCGGAGTTTCCAATAACAACCCTTACGGCATCTATATCTTTAGCGGAGGGAACATTAAAATACTTCACAATTCAATCTGGTTGTATGGTAATCTATTGTCGCCTACCGATGTAAGAGATGCATCATCAGCGTGTATCGGGATTTATAAAGATGGTTCGCACACGAACAACCTTGAGATCAGAAACAATATTTTTAAAAATTCCATGCAGGGCTTACACGGAATCTGCCCGGCGACCGGAGGAACCTTTGGTATTATGACTACTGCTCCCAATGCCGGGAATTTCTCGGTTATCGACAACAACGATTATTACATTGACGGTTGCAGCGGGCAGGTTGGGGAGATGAATTTTATTAATTTCCCAACAATTGCATTATGGCAGGCTGCAACCAACCAGGAAGCCAACTCCCTGTATGTGAACCCTGATTTCACCTCCACGTCTGATTTGTTTCCAACCACCACAGCCATGCCCAAAGCAGGGGCCTATATTCCAGCACTGCCCACCGACATCACAGGCGCGCCGCGCTCTAGTCCCCCGGATATGGGTGCGTATGAATTTTCCCCGCAACCTGCTGTTGTTACCAATGCTGCAACTAATGTTAGTTTTACAACCGCAACCCTGAACGGAGAGGTAAATCCGGGCGACCAGAATGTCAATCTCTATTTTGATTTCGGTACCACCAATGCATATGGCTCAGTAGTTGCCGGTGTTCCTCCTGTGGCATCCGGGAACTCCTCCATTCCCATAAGCGCACCACTGTCCGGATTGGAAGAAAATACTACCTACCATTACAGAATCAGGGGCGTTTCATTTTCCAGTGTGACCGTTTTCGGAAACGACATGACCTTTTCCACTGCCTCGTCCTTGCCGTTAAACAACAACATTTCAGGAACCTTCGACGGAGATACCTGTTTTAATGCGACCGACACAATTAAAGTGGCTGGAACACCGAATACTTTTGTGGTTTCCCCTACCGGCAGCGTGACCCTGATCGCCGGGAAGTTGATCAGGCTTCTTCCAGGAACCAATATACAACAGGGAGGCTATCTGCTCGGTCAGATCGCCTTGAACGGACCATTCTGTAATCAAGCGCCTCCAGTGGCTGCCATACTTAAAAGCGGAGAGAAGGAACAAGCCACCGCAATCAGCGGTTCCTTGTTCAGTCTATACCCGAACCCGACCACCGGTAATTTCACACTGGCGCAGATGGGCGAAAAAATATATGAAAATGCGAAGGTTGAAGTGTACAATATGAGTGGGACAAAGGTACTCACTGACAACCTGATCGGCCAGAAACAGGAGTTCCGCTTTTCCGGGATGCCTCATGGCATTTATTTTGTGAAGGTAATGGCCAATGGGAGTGTGGAGACGATAAAGCTGGTGATCTATCCCTAATTCAAACCATCCATCTGAACATAGGTTCTGACCACAAATTCAAATTGTTCGTTAAATAGCTTTTTGAACGCACTGATATTTTTCTTCTCGAAAAATATCAGTGCGTTTTTGTTGTCGAGACATCATTTTTTCCTCAATAATTGCTTGTTTCAATAGGATGAAAGAGATGCGAGGTCAAATGTCTGACCGTAGGCAATTCCAGATACCATGGATGCCACCGATGGCCTGGCTGCTGCAGTATGTCACTATTTCCAGAACGGGAAGCCGGAAACCGGAAAGAAATTTTCGGGATGGAAAAGTTTTCTGACGGCAAACCCGGAAAGACAGGGATAAGCGTCACATCAGTTTCTGATACACCATCCACCACCGGTCGGGGATGTCGTTTTCGCAGGCGATCTGGTAATCTTTATATGAACAGGGTACAAGATAATGCCGTTCATACTTGATGCGCTGCTCGGCAGGCAGGGGAATTTCCATCCACCACCGGTCGGTTTTCTTGCTTTTGTAAAATACGATCTCTTCCTTATGGTCCCTGATACTGACCCGGTATTTCAGGTAATCCTCTTCATTTTTAAACGGGAAATCCTTCGCCCGGTTATAATACCCGTCTATAAAATACCAGATCATCTGTGCCACAAGATGGGCGGTCTGACCCCCTTTATCCTGTTTCGGATTTACCTCGTAAAATCCGATGGAGGTGAGCTTATCGCTCAGCCCGGCATATCGTACAATCTGGCAGGCCTCTTCCCCGTAAAAACCGTTCGGTGTGGCATTGGCATTGCCCGGCGCATCTGAATAACGCACTGCAGAGATATCAAAGGTGAGCATGTCGGCATTGCGTACGATGGGTTCAACATCTTCAATAGTTTCCCTCACTATTCCGAGGCGATAGGTGTCGAAGAAAAGGTTTTTCATCAGCCTCAGGGCATCCTGATCAATGAAATAGGTTTGATAGCCTATGTTCGCATAGTTGAAAAGGTAGTTCGGCTGATGCAGTATAATGCTGCTGAGATAGGATTGCGCATTGAGTTCCTCCTCCGATTTTCCAAGATCGAACATGGGATCGACCGCAACGATATTGATGATCTGCCCGAGACTCTGATAAGCCTGGTAATTGGCAAAGGTGAGATCCTGGCTGCCGCCCATGATTACCGGTACAACATTGTTTTCGATCATTTCGGCCACTACACTGCTCAGGGCAAAATAGGTGTCGGTAACGGAAAATCCATTTTTGATATTCCCGAGGTCAACCATTTTAATCGGGTACGGGCCGATATTCAGCTTGTAGAGGAACTTCCGGATGGCATTTGGTGCCAATCCGCATCCTTCATTTCCAACTGAACCGCGGTCGTCGGTTACACCGATCAATGCGATATTGCCTGAGGCATAATCAGGCAGGCCGCCGGCTTCGGTATGGATGCCGATGATGTTACCCAGTCTTACCTGTCCGGTTGTTTCTCCGCTGAATGGAAATTCATCCAGGTCGAGAGGTTCAAAAAAAGATGAAATATCCATGGGACATTACTTTTTTTTCTTCGATTTCGATTTTGATGGAGGTGTTTCTGCAATAATGGCCTTGCAATCTTCCAGTGTCAGAGCCTTGGGATCCTTCCCTTTCGGGATTTTATAGTTTTCCTTGTTGCATGCGATGTAAGCACCAAAACGGCCATTCAGCACCTGGATCAGTGTTTTATCGTCATAGAATTCATGAACAATTTTCTGACTGTCAGCCTGCCTTTTGGCCAGGATGATCTCACAGGCACGGTCAAGCTCCACCGTGAGGGGATCAATCTCTTTCGGCAGTGAATAAAAGAGTGAATGATGGCGGATATACGGACCAAAACGGCCGGTGGAAACAACTACCTCCAAGGATTCGAATTCACCCAGGGTACGGGGAAGTTTGAAAAGGTCCAATGCCTCATCCAGGGTAAGGGTATCAATGCTCTGGCCCTTTTTCAGGGAGGCGAATTTAGGTTTGACTTCGGCCTCTGCATCCCCCATTTGAACCATGGCGCCGTACCGGCCGATTTTCACAAAAATATTCTCTCCGCTTTTGGGATCCTTTCCAAGGAGTTTTTCTCCACTCACCTTCCCCGTATTTTCCAGCGTGCCTTCCACCTGTTTATGAAACGGGAAATAGAATTCGCTGATCATCTGGTTCCATACCATCCTGCCTTCGGCGATTTCATCAAATTCCTCTTCCACATTGGCGGTGAAATTATAATCGAGAATGTTGTTGAAATGCTGAACCAGGAAACTGTTTACCAGGGTGCCGATATCTGTAGGGAAGAGTTTTGACTTTTCCGCCCCGACATTTTCGGATTTAACTTCTTCCGTGATCACAGATTTTTTCAACGTGACCATCGTATAGGTGCGGAGCACTCCGGGCCGGTCTTCCTTGACCACATATTCCCTTTTCTGAATGGTTGAGATGGTAGGGGCATAGGTCGACGGCCGGCCGATACCAAGTTCTTCCAGCTTTTTCACCAGCATGGCTTCAGTATACCTGAACGGTTGCTGGGTAAATTTTTCCTGGGCGGTCATCTCGGTCAGTTCAAGTTTTTCACCGGCATTCATCGGGGGCAGCATTCCTTCTTCCCCGTTCTGCTCATCTTCGTCGGTCGACTCCATGTAAACTTTCAGGAATCCGTCAAATTTAATGACCTCACCTTTGGCGATAAACTTTTCAATTACTTTGGAAACCCCAATGGTGACATTAGTTTTCTCCAGTTCCGCATCGGCCATCTGGGAGGCAATGGTGCGCTTCCAGATCAGTTCATACAGGCGCTTGTGCGATTTATCCCCTTCAATGGTTTTGTTGGTCATGTAGGTCGGACGAATGGCTTCGTGCGCCTCCTGGGCTCCCTTCGACTTGGTGGTGAATTTGCGCGCTTTCACATATTCGGGGCCGAAGGAAGAGGTTATTTCGTTCAGGGACATGGACATGGCCATATCCGAAAGGTTCACCGAGTCGGTACGCATATAGGTGATCAGTCCCGACTCATAAAGTTCCTGTGCCACACGCATGGTGTTGGCTACAGAGAAGCCAAGTTTACGGGAGGCCTCCTGCTGCAGGGTTGAAGTGGTGAAGGGCGGTGCGGGCGATTTTTTCGCCGGTTTTGTATCAACCTCTTCGATTGTATATTGTGCTTCGATGCATTTCTTCAGGAAAGCAACCGCATCCTCCTTTTTCACAAACCGTTTGTTGAGTTCGGCCTTCACCGGGCTTACCCTGGTTCCGTTTTTCAACATGAAGTCCCCTACAACGCGAAAAGCGGAGGTTGTCAGAAAGTTTTTTATCTCTTCCTCCCGCTCAACAATAAGCCGAACGGCTACCGACTGAACCCTGCCTGCCGAAAGTGACGGCTTGATCTTTTTCCACAACAAGGGAGAGAGTTCAAATCCGACAAGCCGGTCAAGAACACGCCTGGCCTGCTGTGCATCAACAAGATTCTTATCAATCTTGCGCGGATGCTCGATGGCTTCCTGTATGGCCGATTTGGTTATTTCATGAAAGGCGATGCGTTTGGTCTTGCTTTCGTCGAGGCCAAGCGCTTCGATCAGGTGCCATGAAATGGCCTCCCCTTCGCGGTCCTCGTCAGACGCCAGCCAAACCCACTCCGAATCCTTTGCAAGTTTGCTGAGTTCTGCAACCAGCTTCTTTTTCTCCGGAGAAATGATATATTTTGGAATAAATCCGTTTTCAATATCAACGCCAAGATCTTTCTTCGACAGATCGACCACATGCCCCATGCATGATCTTACGGTAAAATCCTTCCCCAGAAACCCGCCAATGGTTTTGGCCTTGGCCGGAGACTCCACAATCACTAAGTTTTTTGTCATTCGGATAGCTTGTTTGGTGCTCAAAATCCGGTGCAAAAGTAAGACAATTAACTTAATCCTTACCTTTGCACCTCATTTTATGCTTAATCGGTCATGTGACCCAAAGGTGATACCCCAACGTGAACAAGAGTAAAAAAATATATATTGAGACCTACGGATGTCAGATGAATTTCTCTGACAGTGAGATTGTTGCATCTATTTTAAAAGAGAATGGATATGATTATGCCGACGAGGTAAAATCGGCAGATATTATTTTCGTTAATACCTGTTCCATTCGTGAAAATGCCGAGGAACGGATCAGAAAAAGGCTGCAATATTTCAAATCTCTGAAAAAAAAGAAGCCCGGATTGATGATCGGATTGCTGGGATGCATGGCCGACCGCACCAAAACAGCCCTGATGGAGGAGGAACAACTGCTCGACCTGGTGGCCGGCCCCGATTCATACCGTCATCTGCCTCAGCTCCTGGAACAGGTGGGAACCGGCCGTCGTGCCATCGACACGATTCTTTCAGTAGATGAAACCTATGCCGACATTACCCCGGTGCGGCTTGATTCAAACGGGGTTTCTGCCTTTATTTCGATCATGCGCGGCTGTGAAAATTATTGTTCCTACTGCGTGGTTCCCTCCACACGCGGACAGGAACGCAGCAGGGATGCCGCCTCGATTGTGCGTGAAACCCACGACCTGTTTGAAAAGGGGTATCGTGAAGTAACCCTTCTCGGGCAAAATGTAAACTCCTATTCCTGGAAAACGGGGGAACAAACAATCTCATTTGCAGGATTGCTTGAAATGGTGGCAGGGGTAAACCCGCTGATGCGCATCCGGTTCGCCACTTCTCATCCGAAAGATATTTCCGATGAACTGCTTCATGTCATCGCACGTCATGCAAATTTGTGCAAGGCAATCCATCTGCCGGTGCAATCAGGAAGCAACCACATGCTCGACCTGATGAACCGGAAATACACCCGTGAAGACTACCAGCAGCGCATCCGGGCCATCAGGCAGATCATTCCGGGCTGTGCGGTCACCACCGATATCATTGCCGGTTTTTGTGATGAAACCGAACAGGACCACCAGGATACGCTTTCGCTGATGAAGTGGGTGGGATATGATGCTGCATTCATGTTTAAATATTCGGAACGGCCGCAAACCCTGGCAGCCGACACCCTGGCAGATAATGTGCCCGGGGAAACCAAAGATCGGCGGCTAAGGGAGATCATCGACCTGCAGCAGGAACTCTCTCTGGCCCGAAACCGGGAGGAGGTGGGCAAAACGATGGAAGTACTGGTAGAAGGAAAATCAAAAAGATCTGATAATCAGTATTTCGGCAGAAATTCACAAAATAAGGTGGCCGTTTTTACCAGGACATCCTCCGGCCCCGGAGAATATCTCATGGTGAAGATCACCGGCGCAACATCTGCCACTTTGCTGGGAGAAGTTGTTTGAAAAAGTTGTATTTTTGCCAGTTCAATTTCAGGTTAGTATGAAAAAAACGTTTACGCCGGTCACAACGACTGCCATGATTCTTCTTTTATTCATGGTTTTGTTGTCGTCCTGCGTACCTCAGAAAAAAATAAAATATCTTCAGAAGGAACAGTCAAAGGATACCACTTCCCTGATTTATCCCAGTAAGCGCAACGCAGATTACAAAATACAACCCAAAGACAATCTCTACATCAGGGTATTCGCCCTGGATGAAAAAGCTTTCATGTTTTTCAACAAGCAATCCGGTTCAAGTTCATACAACGACTACGCCAACGATGCTTCCATATACCTGAACAGCTACGATGTGAATTCCGAAGGCTATATCGATTTCCCGATTGTTGGAAAAGTTTATGTAATGGGTCTAACTGTAAACCAGATAAAGGATGTTTTGCAGCAGATGATCGGGGAATACCTGAAGGAGACTACGGTGGTGGTGAAGACGGTTAACTTCAGGATAACCATGGTTGGAGAAGTCATGCGGACCGGGCAGTTTACCATATACAAAGACGACATTAACCTGTTTGAAGCCATTTCCCTGGCAGGTGATATGACCGAGTTTGCCAACCGCACCAAAGTGGCCGTGATACGGCAGGTAAACGGAGGATCGCAGGTGCATTATATTGATATGACCAGTGATAAATTACTCAGTTCCGACTATTACTATCTGCAACCGAACGACATTGTATATATTTCGCCACTTGGCTATAAACGCTGGGGGCTGGGCTCTACTTTCCCATGGGCCATCGTGTTAGGCTCCATTTCTACAACACTCTTGCTAATCAATTATTTTAAAACATTTTAGTTTCACGTGAACGAGAATATCCAGGATTCATACCAGCTTCAACAACCGCCTCAGCAGCAACCCGTTGATTACAAGATCATTCTTTATAAATTTTATCGCTTCTGGTATTTCTTTGCCCTCACCATTTTTATCGCCCTAATCGTAGCTTTTATTTTCAACAAGTACACCAAGGAGGTGTTTGAAGTTGCTACAACGGTGCTGATCAAAGACAAATCGGAAAACAAGATAAATCCACAGGATCTGCTCGGCATGGGCTTGTTTAACAACATGCAGAACCTGCAGAATGAGATCGGTATTTTATCATCCTACACCCTTACCTACCGTACGGTAACCAAGATCGGATTTGAGGTTTCGTACTTTACGGAAGAAAATTTCGTAACCAAGGAACTATACCGCGACAGTCCGTTCACCGTGATCATGGACACCTCCTTCCCCCAACCGGTTAACATGTATTTCAAGGTAAAAATACTTTCCCGGGACAAGTTCAAGCTGGAAACCAATGATGAAGCCATTAAATTTTTCAACTTTTCAACCCGGAATATGGTCAATGGCCGGAAGGAGACCATCGTGGTGGATCAAACCTATTCATTCGGACAGGAGATACAAACAAAAAACTTCAAATTCAGGATGATCCTGAATGAAAAATTTGAAGAACCCACAGATACAAAAAGATCTTTTTCGTTTGTCTTCAAGAATTATGATGCCCTGGTAACTGAGTTCAAGTCGTTCGCTATTGAACCCATCAACAAGGAAGCTTCCATTGTTGAAATCAAATTAAAAGGAGGTAATGTTGACAAACTGGTTGAGTTTTTAAACACCCTCACCAAAGAGTACCTTGCCAAAGGACTGGAGAAGAAAAACATTGTGGCTTCGCGCACCATCTCCTTTATAGACAATGAATTAAGAGGCATTACCGACTCCCTCAATGCCTCAGAAAAAGCCCTGATGCTTTTCCGGACCAACAAAGAGATCATGAACCTGAATGATGAAGCCAAACAGGTTTTCGAAAAAATGATGCAGTTGCAGGACGAAAAAGCCATCCTGATGGTAAAATCGAAATACCTGCAGAACATGAAAGAGTATATCGAAAAGAACCAGAAATTCGATGAACTCATTGTTCCTGCATCCATGGGAATTGAAAATACCGTGCTGAACGACCTCACGATGCAACTGACCAACCTCTATATGAAGAGGACGGAAACTTCGCAGTATTCCAAGTCGAAGAATCCCAGTCTCATGGCAATAGACCTGCAGATTGCCACCACTAAAAATGCATTGTATGAAAATGTAAAAAGCGCCATCAATTCAAATAATATTGCGTTAAAAGAGGTGAACGACCGCGTTTCGGGGATCAATTCACGCATCAGCAATCTTCCTGAGACACAACGGGTTTTGTTTGGCATTGAGCGAAAGTTCAAACTTACCGATGCTATTTATACCTACCTGCTTCAAAAACGTTCGGAGGCGCAGATCTCACAGGCGGCAAACCTTTCCGACAACGAAATTGTTGACGAAGCCTCCTCCATCGGGTTAAAGCCGGTGTTTCCGAAAAAATCGCTGAATTACATCATCGCACTCATACTCGGGGTAATGGTTCCCATATTTTATATCCTGGGAAAAGACTATTTCAATGATAAGGTAATGGAACGGGAGGATGTTGAAAAGCTCACCAAACTCCCTATTGTGGGTCACATCATTCACAGCGACAAGCAGAGCACCGTGGTGGTGCTTGACTCCCCGAAATCTTCCATTGCCGAGTCGTTCCGCTCGGTAAGAACCAACATCAACTACCTGCTGCAGGGAAAAGAAAAACAAACAATACTGATTACCGCCGACATGGTCAGCGCAGGGAAAACCTATGTTTCCATCAACCTGGCTTTAATATTTGCCATGTATGGAAAGAAAACACTATTGATGGGATTCGACCTGCGCAAACCCAAAATTTTTGATGATTTCGGATTGACCAATACCGCCGGGATCAGTTCATTTATGGCCAACAACAATAAGCTGAAAGAGATCATCCAGGCTTCGGGCATCGATAACCTGGATATTATCATGTCGGGACCGGTTCCGCCAAACCCGGCAGAGCTGATCGCCTCCGCGAAATGTACCGAGATGTTTGACCAGCTGAAAGAAATTTACGATTACATCATTATCGACACACCGCCGGTGGGACTGGTTACCGATGCTTTTCTTCTGATGAAGCATGCTGACGCTAATTTGTTCCTGGTTCGCCAGGGGTACACCCATAAGAAAATTTTCGGGTCAATTATCCACGACATGGCACAGCGGAATATTTCGAACCTGGCAATATTGATCAACGATGTTAAACTGAACCGCAGCTCCTACGGCTATGGATATGGCTATGGATATGGCTACGGGCACGGGTATGGATATGGTTCGGGATACGGTTATGGATACGGATACGGTTATTACTCTGACGACAAGGAAGCGTCCAATAAAAATAAAACCTTCCTTCAGCGGGTATTTGGTAAATCATAGGAGGTAAAAAGGACGATGGGCAATTATCATTTGACTCACCTGAAAGAACTGGAGTCTGAAGCAATTTATGTATTGCGGGAAGTGGCCGCGCAATTTGAGCGTCCGGTATTGCTCTTTTCCGGCGGAAAAGACTCCATTGTACTGGTTCATCTTTCACGCAAAGCCTTTTATCCGGCGAGGATTCCATTTCCATTGCTGCATATTGACACCGGGCACAATTTTGCCGAAACCATTGAATTCAGGGACCGGATGGCCCTTTCTGTGAACGCCAGGCTGCTTGTGGGTTCCGTACAGGAATCTATCGATCATGGCAGGGCTGTGGAAGAGAAAGGGATCAATGCCAGCCGTAATGTTTTGCAAACGGTTACCCTGCTGGATGCCATAGAAGCCCACAAATTCGATGCAGCCATCGGGGGTGCCAGGCGGGATGAAGAAAAGGCCCGGGCAAAAGAACGTTTCTTTTCCCACCGGGATGAATTCGGGCAATGGGATCCCAAAAACCAGCGACCGGAATTATGGTATATTTTCAACGGGAAAAAAAGGATGGGGGAACATTTCAGGGTTTTCCCGATCAGCAACTGGACAGAAATGGATGTGTGGCAATACATCCTTTCAGAAAACATTGACCTTCCGAGCATCTATTTCACCCATGAGCGGGATGTGTTTTACCGCGATGGCGTATGGCTGGCCGCAGCGCCATTCATGGAAATGAAACCAACGGAGAAGGTGGAACACCGGAGGGTCCGCTGCCGTACGGTCGGGGATATCTCGTGCACCGGGCTTACCCTGTCGACTGCAGATACAGTAGAAGATATTATTCAGGAAATTGCCGCCACACGCGTTACCGAACGAGGTGGCCGGTATGATGACAAACGGTCGGAAGCAGCCATGGAAGACCGTAAAAAGGAGGGCTATTTTTAATGGAACGGACATTTTCTTCTAAAGCATATCTTGATATGGAACTGCTGCGGTTTACCACCGCAGGAAGTGTTGACGATGGGAAAAGCACCCTGATCGGGCGGTTGTTATACGACAGTAAATCTATTTTTGAAGACCAGCTGGATGCGGTAAAGCGTGCCAGCGTTCAGAAAGGGAGCGAACATATCAACCTGGCTCTGTTTACTGACGGATTGCGCGCCGAAAGGGAACAAGGCATTACCATTGATGTGGCATACCGGTATTTTGCCACTCCAAACCGCAAATTTATCATTGCAGATACCCCCGGGCATATTCAGTACACCCGCAACATGGTTACAGGTGCCTCTACCGCAAATGCCGCCATCGTGCTGATTGATGCAAGAAACGGGGTTATTGAACAAACCCACCGCCATACTTTTATTGCTTCCCTTCTTGGCATCCCCCACATCATTGTTTGCATCAATAAAATGGACCTGATGGATTTTGGGGAAGAGGTTTACAATTCAATCAAAAACAATTTTCAGGCTTTTGCAAGCCAGATTTTTCCCGGCCAGGACATGCGGTTTATTCCCATTAGCGCCCTCAAAGGCGACAATGTGGTGAAACCTTCCGAAAACATGCCCTGGTACGACGGGGGCACACTGCTGCACCACCTTGAAACCATCCCCATCAGCCAGGACCATGACCTGGAAAATCAGCGGTTTCCGGTGCAATATGTGATCAGGCCGGAATCGGATGAATTTCATGACTACCGCGGTTACGCGGGCAGAGTGGCCGGAGGATTCTTTCATCCGGGAGATAAAATCAGAGTCCTTCCATCGGGTATTGAAAGTGAAGTTGCCACGGTCGACACCCTCACAGGCCCGCTCACGGAAGCCCACCCTCCCATGTCGGTTACGCTTACCCTGAAAGATGATGTTGACCTTAGCCGTGGCGATATGATTGCCGGTACCGGAGCCATTCTCCATCAAAGTTGCGACATCACCACAATGATCTGCTGGATGAATCCCAAACCCCTGCAGATAAACGGGAAATATGCGCTCAAACATACTACAAAAGATGTTAAATGCATCATTCAGGATGTTGACTATGTGTTAAATATCAGCACATTGGAAAAGGTTGCGGAGAATAAAACCGTTAAAATGAACGATATCGCTCTCATCAGGCTGCGTACGACCAAACCATTATTCTTCGATCCCTACACGACAAACCGCATTACCGGGAGCCTCATCCTGATCGATGAAAGCACCAACGAAACAGTTGCTGCAGGAATGATCGTATGAAAACCCGTCGGTTTTCTGCAATAATTTCTTAAAAAATCAGTTCTTTGAATATTCCTATTGTTCATTCCTGAAACCGGTCATCATGAAAATTTTTCGATTTTTACTCTTTTGTTTATTCCTTTATTCAGGATTTAACCAGGTTGTTGCCCAGCAGGTTCCCATCGGAGAGTGGAGTGATGCCCTGCCGTATACCCTTGTCAACTCCGTGACGGATGCAGGTACCCGAATTTATGCCTCGACTCCCTATGCCGTGTTTTATTTTGACAAAGAGGACAACAGTGTGGTGCGAATCACCAAAATTACGGGTTTGTCCGACATAGGAATCAGCAGCATCAATTACAACAAGGAGTATAAAACCCTGTTGATTGCTTACACCAATGCAAACATTGACCTGATCAAAGACAATGTAATCATCAACATTTCCGATATCAAACGCAAACCCATTCTCGGGAATAAAACAATCAACAACATCTATTTCGCCGGAAAGGATGCCTATCTGTCGTGTGGATTTGGCATTGTGGTTCTTGACATCAACAAGGAAGAAATCCGCGACACCTACTACATTGGCAACAACGGAAGCCAGGTGAACGTACTTGCCCTTACCAAAAACGACCAGGACACCCTGTTTGCCGCCACCGAAAAAGGCATTTACAAAGCCAGATTCAATGATCCCAACCTGGCAAATTATGCATCATGGCACAAAGACAAACGGATGGATTCCACGGCCACTTATAATACAATTGCCTGGTTTTCAGGAAAAATTTTCGTCAATAAAAACGCGGTCAACTCCATCACAGATACGCTCTATTCATATTCAGGCAATACATGGACCCGGTGGCAACGGGATGAATACAATCCTGTTCTGCATCTTGCGGCAAATGATAAATACCTGGTGGTTACCTACGACTATTTCGTGAAAGTGTTCGACACCAGCCTCGACCTGTTTTCAAATATTCCGAACGTACAGTACCCGTTGTACGGCATTGCCGACAGTGACGGGATAATGTGGGTGGGTGAATCCTACACGGGTTTGCTGAGTTTTAATCCGACATACAGTGCGGTGAACCATGTTATCCTCAGTGGTCCCTCAACGTCGCTTGCATTCAGCATGGCAAGCAGCGCCAACGACCTCTACATTGCACCGGGAGGAAGAAACAGCACCTATGCACCCATTTACACCAAGCCGGAGGTGTATCATTTCAACAATTCCGACTGGAAAAATATGGGAGGGTACAACAATCCCCTGATGAATCAAACACATGACATTGTGACCATTGCAGTGGATCCGGCCAACAGCCGGCACATTTTCGCAGGAACCTACGGAAAGGGCCTGCTCGAAATACTCAACGATTCAGCCATCAGGCGGTTTACCTATGGCAACAGCACCCTGCGGAACTATTCCGGGCAGGATACTGCCACTATCCGGGTAGGCGGAGTTGACTACGATAACGAAGGCAATCTGTGGGTGGTTACCTCTTACAATAACCAATGCATTTCCATGAGAAAGGGGGACACCTGGACAGGATTTATCATCCCGATCGAAAACGACCTTGGGCAGATACTGGTGGACAACCACGACCAGAAATGGATACAGATGCGCTATGGAACCATGAACGCCAATTCAATCCTGGTATTTACCGACAACCACACTCCGGATAACCCGGCAGATGACCAGTTCAAACTTCTGAACTCATCTGTGGGAAGCGGAAATATCCCGGGAACCACTGTTCTGACAATGGCTGAGGATAAAAACGGGGAGATCTGGATTGGGACAGAAAAAGGGATTGCCGTATTTTATTCCCCGGAGGATGTTTTCAGTGGCCGTAATTTCGATGCCCAGCGGATCCTGGTCACCCAGGGAAGCCACGTTCAATACCTCCTCGAGAATGAAACCGTAACGGCCATCGCAGTGGATGGCGCCAACCAGAAATGGGTCGGGACCGACCGCGGGGGCGTATTCCTCTTTTCTCCTGACGGAACAAAAGAGATTTTTCACTTTACCACTGAAAACAGCCCGTTATTTTCCGACCGGATCGTGTGCATCGCACTCAACGCTGACGGAAATGTATTTTTCGGCACCGACAAAGGGGTAATATCGTTCAGGGGCTCTGCCACACCCGGTGGCGAAACCAACGAAACTGTGTATGCCTTCCCTAATCCCGTCAGGGAAGATTACGATGGCTACATTGCCGTAAAAGGGCTTGTAAACAATGCACAGGTCAGGATTACAGATATCAATGGAACACTGGTGTTTTCGGGCAATGCAGGTGCAGTGGGCACCGGCGGCTCAACCGGTCAAACCGGCGTTTACGGCGGCCAGATCGTGTGGGATGGCAAAAATTTCGACGGTAAAAAAGCCCGTACGGGAGTGTATCTTGTTTTTGCTTCAGATGATACCGGTGCTGAGAAGGTGGTCACCAAAATTCTCATCATCAACTGATGCTTCATTCAACCAAAGGCATTGTAATTCATTCCATCAAGTACGCTGAAACCAGCATTATTGTAAAAGTTTATACCGAAAATTTCGGCATTCAGTCGTATCTGGTCAAAGGTATCAGGAATTCAAAATCAAAAATCAAACCCGGGCTTTTCCAGCCATTGACCCTGCTCGATCTTGTGGTCTACCACAAACCAAAACAGTCGCTGCAAACGGTGAAAGAGATCCACCTCGCCTGCCCGTTCAAATCCATTCCATTTGATATCCGGAAAAGCTCCGTTGCCCTGTTTATCAACGAGTTGGTTTATAAAGCCATTCGTGAGGAAGAAGCCAACCCCGACCTGTTCGGTTTTCTGTGGCAGACCTGCCTTCACCTTGACGAAACGGAAGAGAGTGTTTCCTCCTATCACCTTGTGTTTGCCATACAGTTGATGCAATACCTCGGGATCCTTCCGAACAATAATTATTCTCCCGGGTTTCCGGTTTTCAACCTGCGCGAGGGGTTATTCCAGGCATCCATCCCCGGTCATCCGCATTATCTTGATCCGGAGAAGAGCAAATTAATGTCGAACCTGCTCGAATCATGCGAAATACCTTTAAATATAAAGCATGAAACTCGGAATCAGCTGCTTGAAATCATCCTGCTTTATTACCAATTGCATTTGCCCGGGTTCAGGGCCCTGCAGTCGCATCACATCCTCCATGATGTGTTGGCCTAAATCCTTATCTTTGCCAAAAATTAAGGCAATATGACAACAGGATTAACCGAACAGGAAACCATACGCAGAAATTCTTTGAATGAACTTACCCGGCTTGGCATCAATCCCTATCCTCCGGAAACATTTGAGGTAAATGTAAAAGCCGCTGAAATAAAGAAAAATTATCCCGCTGATACCTCCCTCTACCAGCAGGCAAGCATTGCAGGACGAATCATGAGCAGGCGCATCATGGGTGCAGCATCCTTTGTGGAATTGCAGGATGAGAGCGGTCGTATTCAGCTTTACGTGAAACGGGATGACATCTGCCCGGGAGAAGATAAAACCTTATACAACACGGTATTTAAAAAGCTGCTTGATATCGGCGACATCATCGGGATCACCGGTTTTGTGTTCATCACCCAGATGGGCGAAACCACCATCCATGTTCAATCGCTGAAACTTTTAAGCAAATCGCTGCGCCCTCTGCCTATCGTAAAAGAGAAGGAGGATGAAGTCTTTGACGCATACACCGATCCCGAACAACGTTACCGCCAGCGGTATGTCGACATGATTGTCAACCCTGAAGTGCGCGAGGTGTTTGTCAAACGTAACATTCTCCAGAATTCAATGCGCAATTATCTTACAGTCAAAGGGTACCTGGAGGTGGAGACTCCTGTGTTACAACCCCTTTACGGTGGTGCTGCTGCAAGGCCCTTTAAAACCTTTCACAACACCCTCGACATGACCCTGTACCTTCGCATCGCGAACGAATTGTACCTGAAACGGCTGATCGTAGGCGGATATGACGGAGTGTACGAATTTTCGAAAGATTTCCGTAATGAAGGCATGGACCGTTTTCACAACCCCGAGTTCACCCAGATGGAGCTTTACGTGGCTTACAAGGACTATGAGTGGATGATGGATCTCGTGGAGGAGATGGTGGAAAAGATCGCCCTCGACCTGCATGGGAAAACCCAGGTGCAGGTGGGCGAAAACCTCATTGATTTTAAACGGCCCTGGCAGCGGTTTACCATGTTCGAAGCCATTGAGCATTTCACCGGCATCAACATCGATGGCAAATCGGAAGAGGAGCTGGGCACCATCGCCAAAGAACTCGATGTACCCATCGACCGTACCATGGCCAAAGGAAAGATCATTGACCAGATTTTCGGAGAAAAATGCGAACCTTACCTGATCCAGCCTACCTTTATCACCGATTACCCGGTTGAAATGTCGCCGCTTGCCAAAAAACACCGCAGCAAAGAGGGACTTGTCGAGCGTTTTGAAGCCATCTGCAACGGAAAAGAGCTATGCAACTCCTTTTCCGAGCTGAATGACCCCATCGACCAGCGTGAACGGTTCGAGTCACAACTTGAACTCGGAAAACGCGGCGATGATGAGTCGATGGTGCTCGATGAAGATTTCCTGCGGGCGCTCGAATTCGGGATGCCTCCCACCGCCGGACTGGGAATCGGAATTGACCGTTTGACCATGATCATGACCAACTCACCCTCCATCCAGGATGTGTTGTTTTTCCCCCAGATGAGACCGGAAAAAAGAAGCAGCTAACTGAACTGAAAATCCATCAGCCGGTTCAGCCATCCTTTGCGGAATCGCTCCTGGGTAGGATCTCTCTGGATTATATCGTCAATGAACTTTTTTCGGGCATCCACAACCATGGCATGAAATGCCATTTGATCGGCTGCATTTAATGCTTCAATGGTTTTGGTTCCTACCGATCCGTCCGGATCAACCTTCAGCAGTCTTTGGGGAATTTTAATTCCCCATACTCCTGAAGCCCAAACCCAGTCGACCAGGATGTCGGCTACGGACTGATTGATGATCTGATCGGCTTTCCAGCGGTCCCAATAGAACTTTTTCAGAACAATGGTTGCATCCTCCCGGGTCAGTTTGCGCATATCATCAATATCAATATCCCCGTCGCCGTCTTTGTCGTAACCTACCTGGCGCCAGGTTGCCAGTGTTACACCCATATTTGTTGCGCCTCCCCGGTCTAACGGATCATTTACAAATCCCCCTTCCCATTTGAATATTTTAGGGGCAAGTATATTTACATTTGCCATAATTGTTGTTTTTAGTGTTTATTGAACTTGTTTACATCACATGCATTAACGAATGAGAATCATCTTTTTCGTCATTGCTGTATTTTCACCGGTAAAACTGTACTGGTATACTCCGGAAGGAACATTGTTTCCGCTGGCATCTGTTCCATCCCAGGTGATCGTTGTACTTCCGGGTTCGAACACCTGCGAGGCCAGGGTTTTTATCTTTGTGCCCCTGACATCCAGAATTTCCAGCGTAACATGTCCGCGCCTCCTTATTTCCAGTGGAATACAAGTTTCTGTTGTGAAGGGGTTTGGGTAACTGTTCCCTATCAGAGCCTGACCAGCCTCACCGGGTACTGATGCAAGAAGGTCTTTATTAACCATGATGATCACATGAAAACTACCGGAAGCGGTGGTAACCCTGAGACTGTCAATTTCAAACAGGGTGGCATAATTCAGATAGAGGGGAAGATGCATTTTAACGCGTATGGCAACACTGTCACCGGCATTGACCATATGGGGCACCACAGATACCGACATGGAGTCAACGTACCAGGGCAGTATCATTCCGTTTTGCTGTACCGCATTCAGACTAAGTGCATTGCCGGTGTAATTATGCAACTGGGATATTTTCCCCATCAGGCAATCCTGCCCGGTGAGGAACCACAGCGTATCTTTTACCGCAGTCAAATTGGTATACACCGTTTGAAACGTATACGGATCGGCTGCCCCGATAAGCGGGGCTGTGGCATGCCGGCCCGACTGGTCGGCAGCGGAGAGGTAATATTTTACGACACTTCCGGCTGCCTGTTTGGGTATGAAGCCCCGGTAATGCCTGGCGGTGGTATTCAGCATCAGGGTGGTATTATAAATCCCGCCATTTACCTGGTAGTGTATCAGCAGCGAGTCACCGATCAGGGGCTGCTGACTGGAGGCGATGATCTCAGCATCGATGAGGTAGTCGGATTCGCATGGCTGGTTTCCGGTTACCGGGATATGTTTGATATGAAGCAGGCCCACATCGGCAATACCCATTACCCGGCAGTGCAGGGCATCGGTTGATAACCAGGGTGTGGAAGGGTTCCCGATAAAGCCGATCACCTCGTATCCGGGCATGGCGGCCTCATACACTGCTTTGGCGCTGTCGTCCCATGAGGAATTCATAAATGGCACAAGCACCTTGTTGTTCAGGATCACTGAGTTGGTATAGGGCTGATCCTGCGGGGTCATGACCCTGAATACCTTGTAATTGTACCCGAATGAACAGGTTTGCGATCCCCAGTATGTTGCGGCGGCTTCGAGCGCACTGTACTCAGGATCGGATGTTAACGTTTTCCGGATCAATATTTTATCGGGTGCAAGAAATTTACCCCAGCAATCGATATGGTCGATGGTTGAGGAGATATTCGGATCGGGTACCACCTGGAAATTGGTTATTCCCAGGTAATCGTTCATTTTCTGGGCGATCTCAGCGTGTGTCTGCGATGGATTTTCAACCCATACAAGATCGGTGGAGGCGGATATCCCGAACCCATCGGTCATATAATCGCCACCGGTAGAAATAACATTCATCCCGAACCATGGGATTCCCAGCATCGCTGCCATTTTCTTTGGAATATCGTCATCGTTGGGCCGGGGGCGGTTGTAGGGAAAATCGACTATACCGATCTGTGCGGAGCTGTCCGACTCAAACCAGGGACCATAATCCCGTGTCCAGTAACTGTCGGAAGGGGCTATGAGAAAATTGCAGTGGCTGGTATCCACCCCATTGGAAACATACTGACTGATCACGGTGTTTTTTTGCGCCACCGTAGCCACTATGGTGGTAACGGTAACATCACCGGCCATCTCTTTGATGAGGGATATGGGGATACCAAAAGGATACCTTACGAGGGCTCCCTGCATCCGGTCGAACTCGGCCAGGTTGCGTACCGGGGCAACAGGCGGATCTGTTTCAACAAACCCTCTTCCGATCTCACTTTTACGCAGCAACTCATCCGGCGTCATTTCGTGCTGCAGGGCAGGACGGTTTACCGGGGACTTCTCCTGGGCATGAGAATTAACTGTTATCAGCAGCAACAGAAGCAGAAAAGGATAGATTTGTCTCATTTGGTATAGTTTAGGAGTACAAATGTAACACTTTCATCGTTCTGCCAAAATCCTTAAATTTGCTGAAATTTCAACAGAAAGAATAAATAACTCAAGTTTCGGATTTGAAAAATTATCAGAAATCCTTATCAACAGCCCCGAAGGGGCGCAATCTATTAACACAGGGTGAAGCCCTGTGCGTTTGGCAAATGAAGCCCATTAAGCCCTGAAAGGGCGGTATCTTATTACATAGAAGGAGGCTATGTCGACTAAAATATTTATCACGCCCTTTCAGGGCTTATGGGTATGGTTGTCTTATAATCGATGGGCTATGCCCATCGCTATTATATTACGCCCCATTCGGGGCTTTAATATGAGTTATTTCAACCCCGAAACTTGAATAAATAAGTATTGTTTCGGGTAGCCCGGGAAACAGATTTAGGTCAGCATCCATGTAGGGAATTATTAAAATAAAACCCTATTTTTGCAGTTCTTGTATAAATGATTATCGATTAAAACGTTATCTGCATGATATTGAAAAAAATCCAGGTTGCACTCCTTTCCCTGTTAATATACCCATTGTGTCTGTCGGGGCAGAACCCCATCCGTCCGGATTCTGTAATCAGAAATCAGCGTTTGATCGAAGACGACCAGGTAGTTGTGATGCTTGACAGCCTGGCAAACCTTAAGATTTTCGAAGACACCCAATTCCCGAATGCCAACCAATATCAAAACTGGAGCACCTTTTCCGATAACGACATTCCCACCTTTCCCGATAGCGTTTATGCCGAGCGCATTGCACTGATGAATGACCAGTCGCCCTTTGAATTTGTATACAACGGCGAAGTGAAAAAATTCATAGAACTCTATGGCTTCAGAAAGCGAAAACTTACCGCGCGTATCCTTGGACTGTCACAAATTTATTTTCCCTTATTTGAGGAACAGCTTGATAAATACAACATGCCCCTTGAGCTCAAATACCTTGCTGTTATTGAATCAGCGCTCAACCCCATCGCCAACTCACCGGCCGGGGCAAAAGGATTGTGGCAGTTCATGTATGGCACCGGGAAGGGCTACGGACTGAAAGTAAGCACCTATGTGGATGACCGGTTCGACCCCTACAAATCAACCATAGCGGCATGCGAGCACCTCACCGACCTGTATGATATTTACGGAAGCTGGTCACTGGCCCTGGCAGCCTATAATTCAGGTGCGGGAAATGTAAACAAGGCCATCCGCCGTGCCGGGGGTATCAAGAATTTCTGGGCGATAAAAAAATACCTGCCCAAGGAAACCGCCTCTTATGTTCCGGCGTTCATCGCGGCAAGTTATGTAATCACGTATGCAAACGAACACAAAATTTACCCGGTGGATCCGGGAATACTCTATTATGAAGTGGATACCGTGACCGTGCACAACCCGTTGTCATTCGACCAGATCTCTGAAATGCTGAACATTCCGATGGATGAAATCGTATTTTTAAATCCCTCCTTTAAACACAGGGTGATCCCGGCTACTGCTGAAAGTCCCTATAAGCTGCGCTTACGGAAAAAGTATATCGGGAACTTTATCAATAATGAATATGCCCTGTATGCCTACAGAACAAAAGAAGGGTTGGCCAGTGACGCCTTGTCGCAGCTGGTATACAGCAATTACCGTGAATCGGAGCTGTATACTGTTAAAAGCGGGGAGACCGTTGTTTCTGTTGCGAAAAAATTCCATATGACCACCGCAGAGCTGAAATCGCTCAACGGATTGAAGAAAAACACGATCAAACCGAATAAAAAGATCCTGGTGTATGTCAATTCAACCAAGGGAAAGAACATTGAAAGTGTACCCAACTCCACCTATATTCCACAAGCTGTTCCGAGGGATACTTCAGTAAAGTCAACTTCTTCCAACGCTTCAGAACCGGGTGCTTCCAAACCGGCCTCTTCTTCACCATCCCCTTCAGCCAGCCCAAAAACGGTTCATATCACCAAGAGTGGTGAAAGCCTGGGATCTATTGCAACAAAATATCATTGCACCACTGCCGAACTGATGAAATGGAATAACCTTACCAGCTCCAAACTCCTGGTAGGTCAAAAGATCAGGGTAACGGAAAGTGGCAGCACTTCTGCCTCAAACGCAAATACTGAGTCAAATTCAAAAGCCAAAAGCACGGCTTCAGGTTCACAGCGTTTTACTTTATATACGGTCCAGGCGGGTGACAATCTTTGGGATATCGCGGCAAAGAACGATGTAACGGTATCTCAGCTCAAGTCGCTGAATAAAATTAAAAATAACACCCGGTTAACCGCGGGACAAAAACTAAAAATCCCCAAATAATGCTGATTTAGTGCAACTTAGTGTTCTTCAGTGCCTTAGTGGTAAAAAAATGAAAAGGATCGCTGCATTGCTCATTACCCGTTACCTGTTGCCAGTATTGTTTCTTTCAGGTCCGGGCATGAGGCAGGTTGTTGCCCAGGATACCATTACCCTCGAAAAATGTTATCGGCAGCTTGAAACATCCTACCCTCTCACAAGGCAGGCTGATCTTCTCGATAAATCAAGCAGTCTGAGGACCAAAAACCTGAATAAAAACTACCTCCCGTCCATCAATATAAACGGAAGTGCTTCATGGCAGAATGAGGTTACGGAAGTGGTGATCCCATTGCCAGCGGGGTTACCTGAACTTCAGGGACCCGCCATTCCCAAGGATCAGTATAAGCTCACCCTCGATGTAACCGAAGCCATATACGACGGCAACGTGACCGGCTACCAGAAGAAACTGGAAAAGTTCAACCTCGATGTGGATAAAAAAAATGTGGATGCAACCCTTTACCTTCTGAAGGACCAGGTGAACCAGTTTTTTTTCAGCATCCTGCTCACACAGCAGAACATCCTGCTGCTGCAGCAAACGCGGAAGCAACTCGGGTCAAAACTGTCCGAAGTGGAATCTGCAGTGAGGAATGGCTCCACGCTGAAAATGAATGCCGACCTGATCCGGGCTGAGATCATCAAGCTTGACCAGAACATCTATGAACTGTCCATGGACCGGGTTGCCAGCATGGGTATGCTGTCGGAACTTGTCTCCCTGCCCATCAATGAGCAGGCGGCATTCAAAACACCCGAAATTTCCCTGCCGGTGCAGAATTACGAAAACAGCCGCATTGAATTCGAATTATTCAACGTTCAGAAAGAAAGAACCAACCTGTTAAAAAACATGGTCACCACCCGGTGGAACCCGAAACTCTGGGCTTTCGGCCAGTTTGGCCTCGGCATCCCCGGTTATAACTTCCTGTCGACCGACCTTGCCCCGATGGTTATGGTTGGGGCCAGGCTCACCTGGAATCCATGGAACTGGAATGCCAATACCAATGAAAAAAAAATCTATACCATCCAGGGTGATATTCTTAAAAATCAGCAGGAAACATTTGACAAGAACCTCCGGGTGAGCACACGGAAAAACCTCACAGACATCACCAAGCTTTCTGAATTGCTGGTGAGGGACCAGGAGCTGGTTGAACTCAGAGCCGGGATCTCCCTTATCTCATCCTCGCAGCTGACAAACGGGGTGATCACTTCCAGCGATTACATACTCCGGGTCAACGACGAAACACAGGCCCGGATGGGTATGGAAATCCACAAGATCCAGCTGATCAAGGCAAAGATCAACTATTTATACAACCTTGGCAAATTGTAATTAATATTGAAATACCCAGCCCAATGAAACGATATCTTGCAGGAATATTCGCCGGGATTGTGCTTCTTTCATCTTGTGAAAACAACAAGGATAAGCCTGATGCTTATGGTTCTTTTGAAGCCACCGAGGTCACAGTCTCGTCACTGGCCAATGGAAGGATCATGCTGTTGAATCTTGAGGAGGGACAGATACTCGATTCCAACCAGCTTGTAGGGTATGTCGACACCACGGATCTGCACCTGAAAAAGCTGCAAATCACGGAGCAAAAAAACGCCACCGGTTCCCGCAAAGACGACCTGGCTGCACAGATTGAAGTTCAGGAACAGAACCGGAAAAACATCCTGATAGAAAAAAACCGTGTGGTTATTTTACTTAAAGACGGAGCTGCAACGCAAAAGCAACTCGACGACCTGAATGCCAGCCTCAACATGATTGAAAAGCAGATCGCCTCGATCAAATCCCAATACCGGGGCATCGACGATCAGATCGGCAGCACGGAACAACAGATAGCCCAGGTAAGCGAATCGGTAAAAAACGCACGTATTGTCAACCCGATAAAAGGAACAGTACTTACAAAATTTGCCGAGAACAATGAAGTCACCACCTTTGGAAAACCACTATACAAGATTGCCGACCTTCGTGAAATGCAGCTTCGCGTGTATATCAGCGGAGCCCAGTTGCCTCATCTCAAAATAGGAGATAAGGTGGAAGTTCGCATTGATAAAGATGAAAAGACCAACACAAAAATGGAGGGTATCGTCAGCTGGATTTCACAAACCGCTGAATTCACCCCGAAAACCATACAAACAAAAGAGGAACGCGTAAACCTGGTTTACGCAGTAAAAGTTCGGGTACTGAACGATGGCGCCCTGAAAATAGGCATGCCCGGAGAGATAAAATTGATTTCCAATTAACTAAAACCAAGAACCAAAACCATGAAAAAAATCACATCCACTTTTTTACTGCTGATCGTTTTAACCATGTGGTCGGGAATTTCAGCCTCTGCTCAAACCCATAAAGGCGACGATATCCTGGGCACCTGGCTGAACCAGGAAGCCACCGGGAAAATCACGCTGTATAAAGAAAACGGAAAGTATTTCGGAAAACTTGTCTGGCTAAGGGAACCTACCGACAGGGAGACCGGGCTGCCACGCACCGACAAGGAGAACCCGGATGCAAAACTGAAATCCGTCCCAATCGTTGGCATGGTTAACATGAAGAACTTTACTTTCGATGGGAAGGAAGAGTGGTCGGGCGGCACAATTTATGATCCGAAAAATGGAAAAACGTATAAATGCTATATCCAGTTTGAAGGAGCGACCAAACTGAAAGTTCGCGGGTATATCGGCGTTTCATTACTTGGCAGAAACACTTACTGGACAAAGAGCACGCCACCGCAGAATTAATTTATGCCAGACAACTCCGTTCTTGCGAGGCAGCTGACCAAAAGATTTGGGAATACGCTTGCCCTTGACGACATCTCGTTTGAGGTTGCCCGGGGTGAGATTTTCGGGTTTATCGGTCCCGACGGGGCTGGTAAAACCACCCTTTTCCGTGTGCTTACCACCCTGCTTTTAGCTGATAGCGGACATTGTACCATAGAAGGCTTTGATGTGGTGAAAGATTACAGGAATATCCGGCAAATCAGCGGATACATGCCCGGAAAATTTTCACTCTACCAGGATCTGACTGTGGAAGAAAACCTCAACTTTTTTGCCACCATTTTCGGTTCCACAATCCAGGAAAACTACTACCTTGTAAAAGATATCTATCAGCAGATAGAGCCTTTTAAAAACAGGAAAGCCGGGAAATTATCGGGTGGGATGAAACAGAAACTGGCTCTTTCATGTGCCATGATCCACAAACCGGACATCCTGTTCCTGGATGAACCCACCACCGGAGTGGATGCTGTTTCGCGTCTGGAGTTCTGGGAAATGTTGAAACGGTTGAAGGCATCGGGAATTACCATCCTGGTTTCCACCCCTTATATGGATGAAGCCAGCCTGTGCGACAGGGTTGCGCTAATGCAGAACGGGCGCATCATGACCATCAGTACGCCGCAGGAGGTAATAAGCAATTATCCCCTGTCGCTGTTTTCGGTGAAGACAGGAGACATTCACAAACTGCTGGGCGAGCTGAGGGAGTATCCGGGAATTCACAGCGTGTATGCCTTCGGTCAGTCGGCCCATGTAGCCTTTAAGGAGAAAGCTGTAAACAAGGAGTCATTGGCTGACTTTTTGAAAAGCAACCAGCATGAACAGGTTGAAATCACCCCGGTTGAAGCTACAATTGAGGATTGTTTTATGGAACTGATGACGGCAGGGGTGCCCGTAGCTTCTTAGTGTTTTTCTAAGTGTTCTAAGTGCCTTCTAAGTGGTTTATTTAACTGGAAAAATGTCATTACCAATCGAAAATATCATCACCGTAAAAAACCTCGTCAAGAAATTTGGCTCATTCGTAGCGAATGACCATTTGACTTTTGAGGTAAAAAAAGGGGAGATATTTGGTTTCCTGGGAGCCAATGGCGCCGGAAAAACCACGGCCATCAAGATTCTATGCGGTTTGTCCTACCCCACTTCCGGGGAGTTGTCGGTGGCCGGTTTTGACATCTACACCCAGCGTGAAAAAGTAAAAAGGAACATCGGCTACATGAGCCAGCGGTTTTCACTGTACGACGACCTTACCGTTTACGAAAACATCCGTTTTTACGGGGGCATCTATGGTCTGCGGAAAAACGAGATCAATTCCCGCGCACATGCGCTGATGCTTCGCCTTGGATTTGAATCGGCACGTGATAAACTGATCAGGGATATCCCCCTGGGCTGGAAACAAAAACTGGCCTTCTCCGTGGCGGTACTTCATAATCCCAGGATCGTTTTCCTGGATGAACCCACCGGCGGTGTTGACCCGATAACGCGAAGGCAATTCTGGGACATGATCTTTGAAGCCGCTCATGACGGGATAACCGTTTTTGTTACCACACATTACATGGACGAAGCAGAGTATTGCGACAGGGTGTCCATCATGGTCGACGGGCGCATTGCCGCACTCGACACCCCCGATAATCTGAAAAGACAGTTCGGCGCCCCATCCATGAACGATGTTTTCATCAAACTGGCAAGAGCGTAATGCCAGGTATTATCCTGTAATAGCCATAGAACAACCAGATGCATATCATACATAAGTTCAAACCCTCGGTAAGTAAACACAACCTCCTGTTCATTGCAGGCCTGGTATGGACTGCCGCAGGCGGAATCCTTACCGGAAAAGGCATGAATTACCTGTTTCACAACAGCCAGCACCTTGCCTGGCGGCTGACCGGCGGGTTGGTTTTCGGGTTGATTTTTTATGTGCTGCTTTTTGCAAAAATTTCTAAAACGCACATCAAACGGATCCATGGACTCAACATTCCCTACCCGTGCGCCTTTTCATTTTTCAACCTGCGCGGCTATTTCATGATGGCCATCATGATCAGCGGAGGAATCATGCTGCGCAAGGCTGATGTGATCGATAAGGAATGGCTGTATAACTTTTATATCACCATGGGGGTGCCATTGCTGGTGTCCGCATCACGGTTTTTCTATTTCTGGGCCACCAAAAAGGAAATCACATGAAACGGTTCCGTGGTTTTGTCATCAAGGAGTTTTACCATATTTTCAGGGACTATCGCACCCTGCTGATCCTTTTTGGCATGCCGGCCGTACAGCTGATGTTATTCGGATACGTGCTCACCAACGAAATCAAGGATGCAAAAATAGCCATCTGCGACCCTTCAAAGGACCTGGTGACCCGTAAGATCAGCGACAAGATCCTCTCTTCGGGATACTTTATCCTCGAACAAAACCTCAATTCAGTTTCCGAAATCGACCCGGTATTCCGAAAGGGCGATGTGAAACTTGTTCTGATCTACGAACCCGGTTTTGCGCAGAAGCTCGAAAAAACAGGGAAAGCCCGCATACAGATCATTGCCGATGCCTCCGATCCGAATACCGCGAACATGCTGGTCAACTATGCCAGCGGGATCATCAGCAACTACATGGTATCCGTGAATGCCGGGAACGTTTCGATGCAGATCATTCCCGAAGTGCGGATGATGTACAACGGGGAGCTGAAAGGAGTTTACATGTTCGTTCCCGGGCTGATGGCCATGCTGCTGATGCTCATTTCGGCACTGATGACCTCTCTTTCCATTACCAGGGAAAAAGAACTGGGTACCATGGAGTTGCTGCTTGTCTCCCCGATGAGACCCGCACAGATCATCGTGGGAAAAGTTTTTCCCTACGTTTTCCTGGCCTTCATTGATGCCTGCATTATCCTTCTTCTGGGAAACCTGATATTCGGAATGCCTATCGTGGGCAGCATCCTGTTGTTGCTTGCCGAAAGTTTTCTCTATATCTGCATGGCCCTTTCGCTCGGCATCCTGATCTCATCCATCACAAACAGTCAGCAGGTGGCCATGATGATCTCACTGGTGGTGCTCATGCTGCCCACGATCCTGCTCAGCGGGTTTATCTTCCCGGTCGAAAATATGCCGCCCGTGATGCAGGTGCTCTGCCATGCCATGCCCCCGAAATATTATATCACGATCATCAAAAGCATCATGCTGCAGGGGAACGGCATCGGGTATATCTGGCGTGAAACGGCGATTATGATCGGATTTACCGCACTTTTCCTTGGGCTGAGCATTAAAAAATTCAACGTAAGGCTTTCCGGATGAGAACAATCCTATATATCATGCAGAAGGAATTTCTGCAGGTCTTCCGCAACAAGTCTATGCTGCCGATCATTTTTTTTGTACCCGTCTTCCAGCTGATCATCCTGGTGAATGCCGCCACTTACGAAATGAAGCATATCAGGGTCTCGGTGGTTGACCTTGACCTTTCCGGAACTTCCCGGAAACTGGTCAGCAAATACCAGGGATCTCCTTTTTACGAAATCCGGAGCACCCACTTCTCATACCTTGAAGCGGAAGATGAAATGAAACGGGGAAACACCGATATGATCCTGCAGATCCCGGCCGGATTTGAAAAACAACTCCTGAAAGAAAGCCGCGCCAAAGTTCAGTTTGTGATCAATGCGATCAACGGGCAAAGCGCAGGGCTCATCAATGCCTATTCGACCATGATCCTTCTCGATTACAACCGGGAGGTGGTAATGGAGAGCATGAACCCGGCGTTGATGGCCGGCACCAGGAACATTCAAACCGATTACAGCTATTGGTATAATCCGAAGCTGAACTATAAAACATACATGGTACCCGGGATCCTTGTATTGCTGGTCACCATTATCGGACTGCTGCTTTCGGGGATGAACATTGTACGCGAGATGGAAATCGGAACCATAGAACAGATCAACGTCACCCCGATAAACAAGATCCAGTTTATCACCGGCAAGCTGATGCCCTTCTGGATCATAGGGCTCTTTGAGCTGGCATTTGGCCTCACAATCGGCAAACTGATCTTCAATATCCCCATGGAAGGCAGCCTTGGATTAATTTTCCTGTCGGCTTCTGTCTATCTTTTTGTAATTTTGTCGTTTGGCCTGCTGATATCCACCATCACCCATACCCAGCAGCAGGCCATGCTGGTTTCGTTCTTTTTCATGGTGGTTTTTATCCTCATGAGCGGCCTCTTCACTTCCATTGAAAGCATGCCGGCATGGGCGCAAAACCTTGACAGGCTGAATCCGGTGATGTATTTCATCAAAATCATGCGGATGGTGTTGCTGAAAGGATCAGGTTTTGCTGAAATAAGCCACCATTTCTGGTCATTGGTTATTTATGCTGTTTGCAGCCTGACCCTGGCCATTCTGAGATACCGAAAAGTCTCTTAAACCGATATATTGAATAAGACATCCAGGAAATACATCATCCTCAGGGCCGTGCTCCTGGGATTGACCATTGCTGCCATTGCCTTTTTCGTGACACGAAATCTCTATCACCGTGAAGAGGCAAAAAAAGACGCCCTCCGCAGGATCCGTGAACGCGGCTACCTGATCGCGCTTACCGATCAAAACACCCTCAATTACTGCATTTACAAAGGCCGGCCCATGGGGTACCAGCTTGAATTGCTGGAATCTTTTTCCAAATACCTTGGCGTTCCGCTGCGGATCATTGCCAGCAACGACATGTCGAAACTCGAGTATTACATGCATTACAATGCGGCCGATCTGATTGCCCTCAACCTCCCGATTTCAGGAGATGGCAAAAAACTCGTCAGGTTTTCCGATCCTTTTGGCGAAACACGGCTGGTGCTGGTCCAGCGTAAAGTACAAGGCAGCGGTGCAGGAGGAAACGAAGTGATCACTTCATTGAATGACTTTCCTCCGGATACCGTTCATGTAAGAAAAGGCATCTTCATGGCCTCTCAATATCATGCATTTTATAAAAAAACAGGCAAAAGCGCCATCCTGAAGGAAGAATCGGACATCAGCCAGGAACAACTCATCAATCAGGTTTCAACAGGAAAAATCAGGTTTGCCATATGCCAGGAAAATGTGGCCATGGTGTACCACCGGTTCTACCGGAACCTGGATATTAAACTGCTGGCTTTCCCATTGTTTTCTTATGGATGGGGTGTAGGTTTATCCTCTGATTCGCTCCGTACGGAGGTGAATACCTGGCTAAAGGAGTACAAGGCCTCGAAGGAGTTGAAACAAGCGTACCTCACCTATTTCGACAACCAGCGTATTGCCGGATTTCTGCAGAGCGATTATTTTTCGGTAAGTGGAAATAAGCTTTCCCCGTTCGACAATGTAATCAGGGAGCAGAGTAAATTGGTGATGTGGGACTGGCGCATGGTTGCCTCGCTTATTTACCAGGAGTCAAATTTCCAGGCAGGGCTTACCTCCTCCCGGAGTGCCAGCGGGCTGATGCAGCTGATGCCCGAAACAGCAGCCCGGTTCGGGATCGACAGTGCATCTTCGCCGGCCAGGCAGATTGCCGGAGGTGTGAAATACCTGCGTTACATCGACCAGCAATTACCCGAAGAAATTACAAGCCCGGTTGAACGCATCTATTTTGTACTGGCATGCTACAATGTGGGCATCGGCAGGGTAATGGCCGCCAGGGAAAAAGCAGAAAAATTCGGGAAGGACAAAAACAGGTGGAACGGCCATGTGGATTACTACCTGCTGCGCCGTTCAAAAAAAGATCCGGTTGCTAAAACTGATACCCTGGATTCAACGCCGGCTGATTACAAAATCGAAGGGTTTGTTGATGATATTGTAACACGGTACTACCACTATAAGAACCTGGTTAAATGAGGCTGGCAATGAAGGCAATGGAAGCAATGTAGACAATGTAGGCAATGTAGGCAATGTTGGCAATGTTGGCAATGTTGGCAATGTTGGCAATGTAGGCAATGTTGGCAATTAAGTATATGAAGAATATGGATTTTTTGTGAATGATCCTTTGGTTTTTTTGATAAAATAGTTATTTTTGTATTAGCCATTAATATTTAGAATTATTCATTAGCATCTTTGCAGGATTGTTTCATTAAAAACTGAATTTATGGCAAGCGAAAATCAAAACACCACTCAGAACTCAGGAAATAAATCCGAATGGAACACCCGGAATCTGATCGCCGGGGGGATTACCCTGGTTATATTGCTTGCGACCATCTTTGTAGCAGTCAAGGCAATGTGCTTCGGGTTCAAAGAAGGTCTTGACTTTGTCGGGAAAAGCCTGCTGCCCCTCTGGGGAACATGGATCGGAACCATCCTGGCGTTCTATTTCTCCCGCGAAAACTTTGAAGCAGTAAGCAAATCCTACCAGAATGTGATTAAAAGCCTTTCCCCCGAGGAAAAAATGGCCAGCATTAAGGTAACCGATGTGATGATTCCTTTTGACCGGATCGTTTTTCTGAGTTATCCACAGGATAAAACGAAAAAGATCATGGATGAAATTCTGAAAGACGGTAAATTCCAGGCATATAACCGTTATGCCGTATTCAAAGATGATCGCTCGGTGTTTAAAATGATCCATCGCAGCATGATCGACCGGTTTATTTCGGAAAAACTTTCCCAGGGAAAAACCCCCGATGAGATCAAACTATTGACCCTTGAAGACATCCTGACCACGGATATTGCTGAAATAAAGAACACCCTTGACAACAGTTACCAGTTGATCAATTCAAAAGCTACCCTGTTCGAAGCCAAGCAAGCCATGGATGAAAAGAAAGAATGCCTGGATGTTTTCGTCACCGAAAATGGCAAAAAAGGCGAAGCGGTATTGGGATTGATCACCAACAACATGATCCTTGAGAAAATAAAGGGCTGATGACAGAAACAAAACACGCCCCTGCAACCAGGAGTTCGCTGGAAAGTTTGTTAAAAAGCAATCTCAGCCTTGACAAGGTCACCTACTTAAACGATATTTTTTGTTCACTCTCGTTTATTTTCTGTATCCTGGACGAAAACCGGCAGATCGTTTACACCAACGATGTGCTGATGAAAACGCTGGATGTGCAGAATGTCCACCAGGTTTTAGGCCAGCGTTTCGGTGAAGCCATCAACTGCCGGTTTGCTTTCCAGACTGAAGGGGGTTGCGGCACCACGGAAAATTGTCGCTATTGCGGGGCGGTAAATGCCATACTGAAAAGTCAGCTTACCGGTGAGAAAACAACCTCCGAATGCAGGGTGCGAAGGATGGTCAATGGCACCGAAAATTTTCTGGATGTGGAAGTTACGGCAACTCCTTTTGTCCATGAAAATTCACCATATACCATTTTCTCCCTGATTGATATTACCGACCGTAAGAGGCGATCTATCATTGAAAAAATATTTTTCCACGATGTAATGAATGTTGCTGCCGGATTACAGGGGCTTTTCGAACTCCTTGAGACCAGCGATGAAGAGGAACAACGCAGTTTTATCCAGATGGGGGCCTCTCTCACCCAGCAGATTATTGATGAAATCCTCACGCAGCGATTGCTGAGCCAGGCTGAAAACAATGAACTGATCGTGAACATCCAACCGGTTGAATCCCTCGACTTTATTAATATGATCGCCGGTGATCTTCAGTTTCATAAAGTTGCCAAAGATAAAAACATCGTGGTTGACAAAGATTCGGTCGACTGTAGTTTTGAAAGTGACCCTGTTCTTCTGAGGCGTGTGCTTAATAATATGATAAAAAATGCCCTTGAAGCCAGTACTGTAGGGCAAACCGTTACCCTCACCGTGAAAAAAGAAGGCGAAAAAACCAGGTTTTCTGTCCACAACCCTAAATTTATTCCACGCGAAACCGAGATGCAGGTATTCATGCGTTCGTTCTCCACCAAAGGGGCCCAGCGCGGCCTGGGAACCTACAGCATGAAAATACTCGGAGAACAGCACCTTGGAGGAACAGTCGATTTTACAACCTCGGAAACGGAAGGAACCACTTTCTTTATCGTGCTGTAAATATTTTCCTGATTTCTGTTCGACTGTAATTCAACAATTCACCAGGTTTCCTCTTTCGTAGTTTTTCATTCCACGCTTATTTTGCCGGAAAAACAAAAACACATGAAAGATGAATGTGTTATAGCAGATCGGATTTTATCCTAATTTTATCTACAAAATATAGTTTTAACCTTATTACACGGAGAACCACGAAGAAGACACGAAGGACCACGAAGAAAAAAAGAGAAAATTATGAAGAAAATACTGATCATCAGCGGGCATCCGAATAAAGACAGTTTCAATTTTGCACTGGCTGAGGCATATAAAAAAGGGGCACTGGAGGCGGGTGCGGAAGTAAAGGAAATCATCATCCGTGAGTTGAAGTTCAATCCTAATTTACAATCAGGTTATCAGAAGCGTACAGAACTGGAACCTGACTTACTCGAAGCCTGGGAAAAAATAAAATGGGCCGACCACCTGGTTTGGGTTCATCCGGTGTGGTGGGGTGGACTGCCGGCAATTACCAAAGGGTTCATTGATCGTGTTTTCCTGCCGGGCTTTGCATTTCAATATCGTGAGAACTCTGTATGGTGGGACAAACTGCTCAAGGGTAAAACCGCACACATCATTACCACCCTCGACCAGCCTTCCTGGTATTACAGGTTGATGTTCAGTCGGCCAAGTGTAAACCAGTTGAAGAAATCAACCCTGGAATTCTGCGGGGTAAAACCGGTGAAAGTGACCTTTTTCGGCCCCGTCAAAAGCTCAAATGACGGTATCCGGAAAAAATGGCTGGATAAAGTTGTGGAATTGGGGAAAGAAAATAAATCCTGATAATTGCAAATCAGGCCTAATCTGCGTAAGCCGTTAACAACATATGGCAGGAACCTTCTACACAAAATTCCCATCAATATATTCCTGGAATTTTTCTTTGTACTGATCACTGACCGGGATATATACCTTGCCATCGAACACAATTCTGTTCCTCTCTATAACTGAAATTTTCTTAAGACTGACAATAAAGGAACGGTGAACCCGCATGAACCGGTCGGAGGGGAGCTGTTCTTCGATCGTCTTCAGGCTCAGTTGCGTCACCACGGGGGCACTGCTGATCAGATGAATTTTAATATACTCATGCTGGCTCTCAATGAATTTTATGTCATCCAGTTCGATGCGGATGAGTTTATAGTCGGATTTTACGAATAGATGACTGGCCGTGGCTTTGATGCTTTCCTTCTGGCTGTTTGAGGTTAAATCAATAAGGTTTTTTACTTTGTTGGCCGCTTTCAAAAAGCTGCTGTAGGTGATGGGCTTTAATAAATAGTCTGCTGCATCTACCTGGAAACCTTCTACTGCATATTCACTGTAGGCGGTGGTAAATACAATATAAGGTTTGTCGGTCAGTGATTTCACAAACTCCAGTCCGCTCAGGTCAGGCATATTGATATCAATGAACAGGAGCTGGATCGCACGGTTTTTGAGGATCTCCATCGCTTCGAATGCACTCCGGCATTCCGCCACCAGTTCCAGGAACGGGGTTTTTTGAATATATGCTGATATTTTTTTTACTGCCAGTGGTTCATCGTCAATGGCAATGCAGGAAATCTTCATAATGGAATTTTAAGTTCTACTTCAAATTCACTTTCTTT
>CAZVNF010000015.1:0-41878 GCA_964628215.1 uncultured Draconibacterium sp. | reverse complement strand
CCGGTCTCTCGGGCATCGTTTTTTTGTCGAATTTTGGGTTTATGAATAATTCAGGCTAAACAGACGGTTATATTTGGTTATCATATATTTCGCTCCTCCGGAGCTTTGGGTTAAATACATTCCATGACCCACTACAAAGATACCGCGCCCCTGGCGATGTTGGATAAAGCATTTAAAATGTGTGTTATATGATTTCGATGTTTATAGATATGTCATTTCAGTAAGTATTGCAAGATTTACTGGTATGATTGCGATCAATCGTAAATAAAATGACACCACAGGATTTTATTCAGATAATTCTATTTATAGCCCTGTTTACAGGCCTTACCCCTATTCTGGAAACCTATATGTACAAAGTTTTTACCGGGAATTGAATCTTGAAAGCCTTCCATATATTTCATGGCATTCGGCCATCAATACATCGATCAGCGTTGTAACCAATACCAACTGGCATGGGTATGCCGGTGAAACAACCCTGAGCTATTTTGTGCAAATACTTGCCATTTCCTTTATAACGGCATCACCGACCTTTATGTATGGCAAAATGGTAAATTCAATGCATGACAGCCTTTCGCCCCCGTCGTGCATGGTGGACATCATCAACATGATGCCCGGGGAAATTATTTTCGGAGGTGCATGTGCCGGGTTTCGTTTATCAGGATTTTGGAGACATATTCAATCTGCTTCGTCTTTCTTGTGAATTTTTCTTTCAAGCTATCCACCGCGTAATACACCACCGGAACCAGATAAACAGTCAGGATAAGTGATGACAGCAACCCTCCGATGATAACCCATGCCAGTCCGTTTTTCCATTCACTGGCGGTTCCTTTTGCAAGAGCGATTGGTAACATCCCGATCACCATGGAAAGGGTGGTCATTAAAATAGGGCGCATACGTTCTTTGCCGGCCATGATCAATGCTTCCCTGGTATTTTTCCCCTGCGCTTTTAACTGGTTGGTAAAGTCCACGATCAGGATTGCGTTTTTTGCGACCAGCCCCATCAGCATGATCAGCCCGAGCAGCGAAAACAGGCTCAGGTTGCTCATCGTCAGGTTTAAGGCCAGGAAAGCACCGATCACAGCTACGGGTATTGAGAACAACACGACAAACGGGTAGATAAAACTATCGTATAGTGCTACCAGGATCAAATAGATGAGCAGAAACGAAATCATCAATACCGACCCCAGGGCTCCGAAGCTGTCATTCTGTCTTTTAATGTCACTTCCCCATGTCATCTCAACGCCTGCCGGCAATGGGTTCTTTTTCAGGTAAGCCACAACATCGTCGGCCACGGTTCCCGAAGGTCGGCCCAGGGCCTCTGCCGTCAGTGTCACAGCCGGTTGCCGGTCTTTTCTTTCCAGCAACGATGGAGAGTTATCCTGCACTACTTCTGCAAATTGCTCAACCTCAACAGGCATTCCCATTGGGTTTATAATGGTAAGTTTATTAACATCTTCAAAATTTTTACGGTTGAAGTCATCCAGCCAGATCCTGACAGGATATTCCGTCCCGTTTTCAGTTAATGTTGCATCATCATTGCCTGTAAAGGCGCTGCGGGTATTCATTCCAACATAAGCTGTAGTTAATCCAAAGCGTTGCAGTTTATCCTTGTCAGGAATGATTTTATATTCCGGGCTTCCTTCTTCCACAGATAAACGGACATTATCGGCTCCGGGGATTTTCTCAATTACGGATCTTAACGCCACGCCGGTTTTCATGACCAGAGAGGGATCACTTCCACTCACGGTCAATTCTATAGGTGCTGTACGTGGAATCAACCCCAGGGCGGCCATGGAGTAGTTGATCCCCGGGAATTGCTTTTGAAGCGCTGCCCGCGACTGCTTCATGAACTCCTCCGTTGGCCGGTTGTTTCGTTCGCTTGCAGGTTTTAACTGGATGGTAAATTCTGTTTTGTTGGATGCACCTACGCCCAAACTGCCAATACCGGTACCTGGCCCGCCGATGTTGCTGAATACAGTCGCCACTTCAGGTTGCTGCAGAATGAAGTCTTCAATTTGCCTCGACCGGATGTTGTTCTGCTGAACAGAAGTTGATTTGTCAAATTCAAGGTTCAGCCGGAATTTACCCTGGTCGCCGGTGGCAATAAGTTCCTTGCCGATAATGCCCTGTTTGAACATGACACCCGTAAAAACAAACAGCAAAAGCACCATTCCTGTGAAGATGAGTTTATGCGCAAGTACCCATTCCAGCTGCTTGCCATACCCGGAGATGAACTTCTTCAGGTTGCCTTCAAACCAAAGTAAAAACCGATTAAAAAAGTTGGTTGGTTGTAAATCCTCTGATTTTCCTATCCGGGAAGCCAGCCAGGGCGTCAGGGTAAAGCCAACCAATAAGCTGGTGAGTGTTGAAGTGACGACCACAATCGAAAATTGCTTGAGCATATCGGCCACAAAAACCTGCAAAAACAGAATTGGAAGGAACACGACCACATCCACCAGGGTGATGGATAATGCGGAAAATCCGATTTCCATTCTGCCATCCAGTGCAGCGGCACGTTTTTCCTTTTTCATATCCAGGTGACGCTGGATGTTTTCCAACACCACCGTGGCATCATCGACCAGGATGCCTATAATCAGCGACATGGCCAGCAGCGTCATCAGGTTGAGGGTGTAACCCAAAATCCACATGACTGCAAAAGCGGTTACCAAAGATGTTGGAATTGCAATCAGCACAATCAGCGAATTCCTGAAGCTTCTCAAAAACAACAGCATGACCAGTGACACCAGGATCACCGCCAGAAACAAATCAAAAACAACAGAGTCAACCGCCGCAATCGTTTTATCCGTGCTGTCGTCGGCAATCACAAATTGCACTCCTAGACGGGTGTATTGTTTTTCAATGGATTTGAATTTCTCCCGAACCAGCCTTGAAACCTCCACGGCATTGGCATCGCCCTGTTTTTTAATCAGTAACCCGATCCCGTTCTTTCCATTATACCGGCTGATGGAGGTGATTTCCCTGATTCCATCCGTAACGGTTGCCACCTCTTTCACATAAACAGGACTTCCCGAAACGGGCATTGCCACCTGCACATTTTTAATATCATCGATGGTAGCGAATTTTCCGGTTAACCTAACAGAATTATTTTCGGTAGACGTTTGAACTTTCCCGGCAGGTAAATCCAGCCCTGAACGGTTAATCGCATCCGTGACCTGGGAAAGAGAAATTTTATACAATCTTAATTTTTCCTGGTTGACCTTTACCTCTATTTCCCGCTCTTCGCCCCCTAAAAGGGTGATTTCTGCCACACCCTTTAATTGCTGTATCTGCGGAAGAAATTCATCCTTCATTTTCTGATAAAATTCTGTCCCCTGGAGATTGCTGGCAGCGCTGACCGACATGACCGGCAAGTCGTTGGGGGAAACTTTGCTCATAACCGGACTCTGGATATCCGGAGGCAGGTCTTTACGGATATTGTCAATGTAGCGCTGGGCATCCTGCATGGTTTTACCCAGATCGGTCCCGTACTTGAGGTTAACGATAATAATGGAGGCATTGGGCATTGACTTGGTTACCAGGTAGTCCACTCCTTCTAGGTTGGAGAGTGCATCTTCGATTTTGCGCGAAACTGACGTTTCTACTTCCGGGGGTTCCGCTCCCGGATACATGGTTTTAATAACGACAACCGGCTGATTAAAATCGGGCATCAGTTCGTAACTCAGATTTTTATATCCGATAAATCCGGCCAGGGTCAGTACGCTGAAAAGCACGATGATCAGCGAAGGACGATTGATTGATATTTGCGTGATATTCATGGCTCGTTGATTTATTTTACGTTAACATTGGCTCCGTCGAAAAGGTTGATGAACCCACCTGTGATCATTACATCTCCATCTTTTAACCCGGCGCTCACCACTGCTTTGTTCTTAATTCTTGCTGATACGGTGATGTCTTTCATTACCGCTTTTCCGTTTTCAACCAGGTAAACCTGCGGGTAAACGGATGACCCGACCATGGCGGAGGCGGGAATGATCAGGCGTTTACCCCCTTTCCTTTCCGCTAAAATCACACTGCCAAACATGCCGGCTTTGATTGTCAGGTCAGGGGTGTTTTTAACTGTAAACTGCACCGGGAAACTGCTGGCAACATTTGCCCTGCTTCCTATCAGGGTCGCCTTTCCCGAAAGAACAACCTCAGGAAAAGCATCCGCAACAACATTGTATAAAGAAGTACTATTGAACAGAATCAAATCCGCTTCGGGAATGTTTACCGTAAATTTCAGTTGGGAAATATCCGTAATCTGGAGTAACTGGACACCCGGGGCTGCAAATGCCCCCACCTCAGTCAGTTTTGCTGTCACGATTCCATCAAACGGTGCTGTGATGATCGTTTTGCTTATCTGTTCAATCAAGGTGTTTTTTTGAACCTGGGCAGATTTTAAACCAAGTTCAGCTTTCTCCAGGAGCACTCCCTGAACGGCATCGGCCTTTGTGAGGATGGTATATCGCTTCACATCAGCCTCCAGGCCTTCAATTTGCACTTCAACTGATTGAAGTTGCAACTTTAGCAAAGAGTTATCCAGTTGCAATAAGGGCTGGCCTCGTTTCACATTGCTTCCGGCATCCACAAGCACAGCATTAATTTTGCCCTGGATTTCGGCGCTGAGTTTCGTTTCCTTATTCGGTTCAAAGGTGCCGGAAAAAGAATAATCTGCAACAGCGTCCTCCAAATACAGGGTATCAGCCTTCACATTTACGGCTTCTTCCTTGTTATAGGTATACACTTGTTCACGGGCTGTTTTTTTATTGGTCATTAACCGAATGACCACGAGGGAGAACAACAAGATTGGGATGATGATATAAAGTGCTTTTTTCATCGCTTATTTATTTAAAATGTTTCCTGTTAATTTTTTTAATTCCAGGTCAGCCTTCAGATATTCAACCACCGCAGCCAGGTAGTAATGCTGGGCTTCGCGCAGTGAATTGTCAGCCAGCAGAACATCCGGAAGTCCCGCTGTGCCTTGCGCCTGTTGTAAAATCGTTTGCCCGTAAAGAGATTGTCCAAGTGCTATCTGTGAGTTCGTGGTTTCCAGTGAATGTTGTGCGACCATCCTCTGCTGCCGGGCATTATTTATCTGCATATTGGTTTGTTCTATTATTAAGTGATGCTGGAGTTCGCTGTTCCTCACTTCCAGTTTCTTCTGATTTATTTTACGCTGTGTAATTGTCCCGTTAAAAATTGGATAGGTCAATTGAAGGCCGGCATATCCGATGGGATAAAATTTTAAAAATTCATTAGGTTGTTTGTCATACCCGTAGCCAGTGGTTCCGTAAGTGCCATATAACGACAGCGAGGGAAGCCGTGAATTCTTCAATGTCCGGAGTTCGCTGACAAGCAATCTCGACTGTGTTTCGGAAAGACGGATGTCAATCGTTGAAATGTTTTCATATTCCTTATTTTCAGGATGGTATACTGAAAGCGGTGCTATTCCGATTGAGCGGTCCAAAGAGATTCCCATGGTAAATTTGAGGGCATTGAGTACCTGTTCGTACTTGTTACCGGTTATTTCGCCCTGATTGGTAAGCTGGTCAATCTGCAACTGCACCTTGCTTACATCGGTGCCTTTTGCAAGCAATTGTTCTTTAAGTAATTGCAGATTTTTCAACAATTTTGTATTATTGGAGAGGTTGCTGTCAATGAATGCACGCTGACTATTCAGTATCTGTGCATTATAGTACAAATTGGATATTTCAAAATATACCTGCTCCGCGGTTTTCTGCACCTGTAATCCGCTGATTTCTGTTCCGATCTCCGTTGAATGAATGGCTCCGTACACAAGTGGATTATACACCGGTAACGTCAGTTGCAAATTGGCATTGATGTTATGCGGAACCCCAAATTGCACCTCCTTAAATTGCCCATCCGGTCCCCCAAATGCCGATAAAGGCATAAACTGATAAGGAAGATTGGCGTAATAGCGATAGTCGGCATTGATATTTACTTTGGGAACCAGGTTTGCCAGGGCCTCATGGTGCTTCTGTTCTCCAACCTCCCTTGAATTCCGGCTTATTTGCAAACTCTTGTTGTATACCAGGGCGGTATCAATACACTGTTGCAAGGTCCATACCTGGCTTTGTGCTTTCCCGGGGACTATTAAAGTCAGGAGAAGCATCCATACGATTACATGTTTGTGAATATTTACTAACATAATTGGGTAAAATTTTTTAGTTAACGGTATAAGCCTGCAAAAATTTATTCACCTTTATTTGTTTTAATAAGAGTAAGCAGCGATTGAATCATGTTTTCACCATTACGGATGAGATCGAATTGAAAATTTGCGATTCTCCATTTAAACATCTGAAGTTTAAAGGCGCCCATAACAATATGTATGAGTTCCTCCGTTGTAAGTGCATTTGTATAATTACCTTTTTGCTGTCCATCCCTGATGACGGGCGCCAGGTGCTTCATTTTTACGTTCATAAGGTTAAGTATGGCATCGTTGATCCGTTGAGTCTCCTCCATCAGTCCATCGGAAAATACGGCAACCACAAAGTGCGGATGTAAATTAAAGAACCGGAATTGTTCCCTGAACATGGCAGTGAATTTTTCTTCAGGACCTGATGAACTGCTCAGACCGGACAACCGCATATCAATGCTTTCAGCCAAAAAGGTAAGCATGGCAATGATAATTTCTTCTTTACTCGTGAAATGCCGGTAAATAGCACTTTCCGAAAATTTCATCTCCTTCGCCAGGTTTTTAATAGTTAAGCCGCTCACCCCGGATGAGGTGAGTATTTTCCCGGCCGCTTCTACTATTTCTAACTGTCTTTCAGATAATTCCGTGGTCATTTGAATAAAGTTTACTAATTGTATTTTTTCAAAAAATCAATGTATGTGAATGTTCACTCTGCAAAGATACAAGTAATTCATTCCAAAATGCAAGTATTTTATTATTTTTTTTCATTGGTAGTATTTCAATGATTTGAAAATATTTATGGAATAAGGTACGCAAATGCGTAATTAATGATAATTTTGTACAGAATTACTCCGGGAATTGTAAAAACAATGTTTTCTGACAAACAATACCCCGGCAACCTTAGATTAAAGAACTTTTAAACCCGGAAACCATCGAATGAGTATTATTGATAAGGTATCAACAGACGTTTTAATTATCGGCGGTGGTCCGTCAGGTTTGGCCACGGCAATTCATCTGGCAGATATATTTAGCCGGACAGGACAGAAGCATAGAATATTACTGATCGAAAAGGGAAGTTCCATCGGCAGCCATATCTTGTCGGGGGCTGTGATTAAACCTGCTGTATTCCGGGAGCTTCTGCCTGATGTGGATATTTCAGAAATACCATTGAATGCCACAGTAGTTAAGGACAGCACGGTATGGCTGACCAAAAACGGCAGCTTTACTTTTCCGTTTCACATACCCTATATGAATAATATCGGCAATTACTCGGCCTCTCTCGGGCAGCTTTGCAGATACCTGGCGGTAAAAGCTGAAGAAAAAGGAGTGGAAATATATACCGGCTTTGCTGTTGATGAGATTTTGTACAAGGATGGTAAAGTAGCCGGAGCCAAAACAAAAGATACCGGGATAGACCATCACGGACACCCGATGGAGAACTTTCAGCCAGGTACAAGGATCGAAGCCAGGATCACCATTTTTGCCGAAGGAACACGGGGCAGCCTTGCCAAAATGCTGATCAGCAAGTTCGACCTGGCGAAAGGCAAAAACGAACAGGTGTACTCTTTGGGATGCAAAGAATTATGGTCAGTACCCAAAGGCAGAATTGCCCCTGGCGAGATTTACCACACCATGGGCTATCCGCTTAATTATGATGAGTTTGGCGGCGGATTTATCTACGGATTAAACGATGATAAAGTGGCTGTTGGCCTGGTTGTCGGGCTGGATTATAAAGATCCGACTTTTGATACCCACGATGCCATGCAGATATGGAAAACCAATCCCTTTGTCTCCAACATCCTGAAAGGCGGCAAATTAGTGGAATATGGCGCCAAAACCTTACCCGAAGGAGGATATTATGCCATTCCGAAATTGTATGTCGATAATGCCATGATCGTGGGCGACAGTGCCGGCATGCTTGCGATGCCCGCTTTAAAAGGGGTACACCTTGCCATCAAATCCGGAATGCTGGCTGCACAAGCCGCTGCCGGTGCATTGGCAAAAAATGACACTTCGGAAAAAAGTCTTCAGGAATACGAAGTCCTCGTAAATAAAAGTTGGATCCGCAAAGAATTGTACCCGGTCAGAAATTTCAGACAGGGATTTGCAAAAGGCTTGATTTCAGGAGGAATTCAATTTGGCATGCAACTGATCACGGGTGGCGCAGGATTCTTTGGCAGGCTTAGATCTCATCCCGATTCTGACACAACGCTGAAACTCTCTGAACTTACAGCTAAGCCTTTTAAAGAAAGGTTTAAAGGGCAACTGGAATTTGATAAAGTACTCACATTCGATAAAGCCACGGACATCTATTTTTCAGGAGTTCATCATGATGAGCAACAGGTTGTGCATCTGCACATAAACGATCAGGAAAACTTTGACAAGGTAAACATAGCGCAATACGAGGCAGCCGAGCAATTTTTTTGTTCCTCGGAAGTGTATGAGATCCATACGAACAAAGCAGGCAGGAAAGAGCTTCGCATTCATGCCGAGAATTGCATGCACTGCAAAACCTGCGACATCAAATCCCGGGGAAAAGGAATCACCTGGGCGGTACCAAATGGCGGCAATGGTGCGGAATTTCAAAACATGTAATTGCGAAAAGATAATTTAACAATGGGTTTGACGATAATAAGTTTGATAAAACAAGTTCCGCTCCCCAGCGAAATGAGGATGGGTGACGACGGACTGATGGACAGGACAAAGGCAAAATCGATCATTAATATTGACTGTTCGTTCGGACTCGAAGCCGGGTTGCAGCTAAGGAAACAATATCCGGAAGCCAGGCTGATCGTTTGTTCTATGGGGCCGGGTTCTTTTGAGGCTTCGCTCCGCACAGCTATTTCAATGGGGTATGACGAAGCCTTCCTCCTGTCCGATCGCAAATTGGGTGGCAGCGATACCTATGCTACCGGTCTCGCAATCGCTACCATGCTGAAACACCTTGGATTCTCCAAAGATTCAAAAGAGCCTTTTATAATTTTAGCCGGCCGCCAAACCAGCGATGGAGATACAGCACATGTTCCGTCACAGGTAGCCGAACGTATAGGAATTCCCCAGGCTACATTTGTAGAGCGTGTGACTGCCGACACTGCAGGCAATGTAATTGCGAAAAGGATCATAGAAGGCGGATACCAGATGATGAAATTGCCCATGCCCTGTGTTATATCGCTTACTCCGACAGGAATTCCGCCCCGCAAGCCTTCTTTAAGCGGGGCTGTAAGAGCCCGTGCACTGAAGATCACCACCTTTGGAATTGCCGACATCGGGTTGGGAACCGAAAAAATCGGACTTAACGGATCACCAACCATCGTATCAAAAGTTGTCAATATTGTTAGTGAACGCCCGCCGATAATTATGTCGCAGGGGCATGATGAAGCATCCCTGGTGGATAGTATGATCGCCAATTTTAAAACGGGCGGGAACGTTTTGGTTAAAAAAGAGCTGGAAGATAAAAAAATTGTGGATCGTCCTGATTTCCCCGACAAGGACCCAAGGGATGGAGCCCGTGGAATTTTCACCTGGGCTGAGGTAACCAATGGTAAGATCTCGAGGCCTTCACTTGAGTTGTTAACTCCTGCCAGGAACCTGGCCACCCAGTTGGGACACGATACGAAAGTTGTGACGGTAATCATTGGAAAAAATGTACGTCCTTTTGCGCAAACCCTTATTGAACATGGTTCTGATGAAGTGATTCTTGTGGAAAACGATCAGCTCGAAGAATATCTCGTGTTGCCGTTTTCCTCCATTTTTGCCCAAATCATCAAAGAAAGAAAACCTGAAATTGCGCTCTTTGCGGCGACCACATCCGGACGGGAACTGGCCCCGAGGATCGGGATGAAAACCGACAGCGGGGTTACGGCAGATTGCACAGGCCTCGAAATCGGGGAGTATGTTGATAAAAAAGAAAAAGTGATCTATACCCCCATCCTGGAATCTCGGCGACCAACGTATGGTGAAAGTAAACTTGCAACGATTCTTGGTTTTGTTTGTCCGCAGATATCGACAGCACGTGCCGGCACGTTTGAAGTACCCAAAGCTGTTGTGGGAAGAACCGGCATCATTTCAAGTTTCAGCCCTGTTCTTACTGATATGGATTTTATTGTTGAAATTCTGAAAACAGAAAGAGGAGAAGGCGGGTTGGCAAATTTGTTCGAGGCCGACGTAATCGTTTCAGGAGGCAGGGGTACCACAAACGACGGGTTAGGTTTGGTAAAAGCTCTTTCAGATGCATTGGTCATGCAGGGCGTAAATGCCGAATGGACGAGCAGCCGCCCGGTTGTGGATGAAGGTGTTGCGGAATATGCGCGCCAGGTAGGACAAACCGGCAAGACACTTCGACCCAAAGTATATATTGCCATTGGCATTTCCGGGGCGATCCAGCATGTTGCCGGAATGAAAGAATCCGAAAAGATCATTGCCATCGACCACAACCCCAAGGCGCCTATTTTCCATAACGCCGATTTTGGAATCGTTGGTGAATACCAGGATATTTTACCTGAACTGATCGAACGGGTTAAAGCAGGATTTACGTTTGGAATTGAGGCGAAGAGAAAATAAAAAAACCGAATTTACATCAACTTCCTAAAATTCATATCATGAAAAACATACTCATACTTATATTCCTTGTCATTTCACTTAATCTGCATTCACAGGTTGCCATCAGCAACGACAGCAGCGATCCTGACAACTCGGCAATGCTTGATGTGAAATCAAGCGGCAAAGGTCTTCTCATACCCAGGTTGACAACCGCCGAACGCGATGCCATCGCCTCCCCTTCCAACAGCCTGATGATTTTCAACACCACCACCCGGTGTTTTGAAGCTTACAATGAAATAACCTTGTTATGGGAAACGTTTCATTGTTTTGAATGTCCGTTTCCTCAGGCTGCTGGTGCCATCACCGGAACATCCCTGCTGTGCGATAACCAGTCAGGTTTTTCCTATTCCGTTGATGCCATCACCGGAGCTACCGGTTATGTATGGGCCTACTCAGGAACCGGGTTGACCATCTCTTCCGGCGACAATACCCCATCTATTACGGCCGACTTTTCCTCGGCCACCTCTGGCAACCTCACCGTGTATGGAACCAATACTTGTGGCACAGGCTCTGTTTCGGCTAGTTATCCCATTACCGTCAACACGGTAATTCCGGCTTCTCCCCTTGCGGGCGTTCATACGCTTTCACAAAATTTCATCACATGGAACTGGACCAGTGTAAGCGGAGCTTCCGGGTATAAATGGAGTACAAATAACAATTATGACAATGCGTTTGATAATGGCACGAGTACATCTTCTACCCAGAACTTTCTGCTCTGCAACACGGCATATACCTTTTATGTTTGGGCATATAATTCATGCGGGCACTCCGCAGATCCAGTAATTTTAACCGGAACAACCTACACCTGCTGTGGTACCAGTATTACAACAACACACCTTGTGCTGAACGGAACAGGCGCCCCGGTAAACAAAACCGTAACGTATGGAACCGTTGCAACCAGTCTTTCGGGCAGCAGCAAATGCTGGATCACCCAAAATCTTGGCGCTTCGCAACAGGCCACCGATGCCACCGACCCTTTCGAAGCATCAGCCGGCTGGTACTGGCAGTTTAACCGCAAACAGGGTTACAAGCACGACATCAACAATCGCACTCCGAATACCCCCTGGATCATCAATGTCTATGAAAACAGCGACTGGCAGGCTGCCAATGATCCCTGCAGCCTGTTGCTGAGCAGCGGATGGCGTTTGCCTACCTCTGGTGAGTGGAGCAATACACACGCAGGTTGGATTACTTACTATGACGCATACGCAAGTGTGTTAAAACTTCATACGGCCGGTTACCTTACTTATAATGAAGGGTCACTCAGCAGTCGTGGCACTATCGGGTACTACTGGAGCAGCAGCCAGGCAACTGAAGCCTGGGGACTTTTACTGCAAATCCTCAATTACACCACCGAAGTAATCTATGGTGAAAAGACTTTTGGCATGCCGGTAAGGTGTATTCGTGATATTTAATTGTTTTTTTTTCGAGAGGTATTCATTCTCTTTGCCTGCTTTCAATTGGAGAATCAATCATACTAAAGCCGTTTACTGCACTTACTCCTCGAAAATCTTTCTAAAAATCAAAAAATAAGCCGCCCCGTTTGTTCTGAGGCAGCTTTTCTTTTGAATGGGTAACAGTTATGCCTTTGCAGGCAACAAATCCCTGGTTTTGAGTTTGGAGGGCATAAAAATTCCGATTACGCCGTTTATTCCCACACTCATCACAATGTTAAAGAAGAAAGCCAGGAAGGCCAGCAGCAATAAGGCTCCGCACAATGCAGCCAAAATCATATAGGTATTGAACTCCCCGTTTACATACAACGAACGGCGAAGCATGCCATGCAGACCGGCCATTCCCATAAAGGCGCCCATGCCGACACCCCCGATAAGTTGTCCCCAGAAATGGAAGTTGGCCAGTTTCTGGCTGTATAATTGTGCGCCATTGGTAAGGATCGGGAAAAGTATATAGATGGCTGCATACAGTGTCATGGCCAATCCGACGAGCACGGCCACATGTACATGCGGGCCAATCACCCACTGGGTGTTGTGCAAGATCCTGTTCAGCCCGATGTCGGCCTGCATAATACCGGCAGGTACTGCCAGGGCAAAACCAAGGAGTCCGCCAAGCAGGAATTTCAGGGGGTTCGTCATTTTAAGCGGTCGTGCACTCCACAGGGTGGCAAGTGTGATGAAGAAAGCCAATCCCTGGGTGATCAGTTCAAGTGCGGTAACCATTTCGCCCGAGAGGACTTTTAAAATCCCGGGCTGGGCCTGATCTGAAAGGAGGTGGTGCGACCAAACAGTCCATGAAACCACCAACTCAACCAGCAAGGCTGTACGGGCGATGTTTTCCATAAAAAGTTTTTTACCGGTGATCAGCGTTGCCAGCAGATACCAGGTTCCGGCCACAAAGATCAGCACAAGCCCGTCAGCAACCAGGTCAAGCCCCCACCAGAACCAATTTTTGTATAACAGGGCATCAACGGCAGTATCCTTCAGGCTACTCCCGAACAGGTTAAACAGCATGTAGACCAGGATCAGCACACCCGTGAAAAGGATGATTCCCGCATTCAGGGCCACATCCACAGTGCCCCGGGCAATGGCAGCAACAGGAAGGGGTACCAGGTGCTCTTTTTTATTCTTAGAGAAAAGATTCTTCATGCCGCCTACTCCGAGTGCTGAAGCGAGTAATGCTCCACCTGGTTGCTTATCCCAGCCTTCGGGAGTATACATGATTGTAGCGAAAACATTGATGACAAAAAAGGCTGTTCCAAGCATTACAAGGGCTATTCCAAGGATGAAAAAGATTCCCCCGACAACGCTGAATTGCGTGAAATCAACCGGCAATGGCCAATATAAGGTATATAAGGGAGCGTAATGTGTTAAGAATCCCGAGAACCAGAAAACAAAGGTGCCGATGGCGATGAGCCACATGTTCCAGTTGCCAAGTTTGATACTCCACAAAGGTTTTTTCATCAGGAAAGGTACCAGGAACAGGAAGGCCCCGAACACGATGGAATAGGTGGAACCGAAAATCCCTACCAGCGGATGGGCGGTCATGATGGCAAAAAACTGGTTGGTTGAAATTTGCGGAATTGGCTGGATTTCATAAATACGCATGACCATTCCTTCAATAACCGCGAATGCATAATACACCAGGCCGATCACAACAAACCGGAGCGTAAGTTTTTGCATTGGGGTAAGGCTGTCTGGCTTAAACAGGGATTTTTCACCCTGCATTAATGTTTGTAAAAAGTTCATATTGAGATTTTTTTTGGTTTGTACCCGATTGATTAATTAGTAGCTGTTTCGTTGCACGACACGATGACGGCATCCTTTATGACGATGTTCCATCCATCCGGACCCGAGTATTCCGTTGACCGGATTGTGTAGATGCCGGCTTTGCCAAATTGCCAGAGGATGTCATTCGGGTGACCGGGAACCACCTGCATCTGGAACATCATGGAATTGTCCTGACGAAAAAGACCGAAACCATAAGTTAAATCGTGAGAAGTAACAGAAAAGAGAACCTTTTCGTTGCAGTTGATGTTCAGGGTTGTATCGGGCAGTGTGAATTTGTGCTTCTCAATCGTGATGTTAAAAACCCTGTCGGGTTTGATCTCAGCACGGTTCAAATCCATGGGTGCCCAGGGAATGGTGTTGAAAGTTACGATATGCAGGGAAACTCCCAGCACTACAAGCATCCCTGTAAAAGAATAAAAGAGTGCATTGGCAATCTTATTGTCTTTTCCGGGGCGCGTGATTTTGAAGCCGAACCATCCCATCACCAGGAGGATGGCAAGGCAATAACATGTGTAGGCCAGCGTCTGACCGTTTAACACAACAGTTGAGTCGATCATAATTGATGTTTTTAGTTAATAAATGTGGTTAAATTGCGATATCCTTCCGGTACTTTTCGCTCAGGTCGGCAAAAGTTGTCCTGGTTAATGTTTCGAGCATTTTCGACCGGGCCTCCGACCACAGATCATGCATGGCACAAGGATGATCCATAATACAGGCAGTAAAACCAAGCAGGCAGGTATTCATGGCCTCCTCCCCTTCCATGGCATCGACCACCTGTGCGAAATTGATGGTCGACATGTCCCGTGCAAAGACAAACCCGCCATTTCTTCCACGTGTGCTTACAATGAATTTCTTTTTGGAAAGTTCGGTCAATAGTCGTCGCAGGTATTGCCGCGGAATTGCCAGTTCCTGATGAAGTAATTCGGCAGCATAATTATTTTGGTTTCGCGTTGCCATAAAGGCTAAAACACTTATTGCATATTCAGTTGTTTTTTTAAAAATCATAAAATGATACCTTTTGGTAGTATTTAAATTTCTGCGAATATAGTGAGTTATTATTAACGTGAAACATTTAACACCAGATTTGACGAAAAAAAAATCCGGCAAACCGTATCGTTCAGCTTTACAGCTAAATAACGGTTAAATCCAGAGTGATTCCGGGTGGAAATTTACATCCAAATTCACAAGACAGGCAAATGAGCTGAACCAATTGCATTTGATTGTTTGTATGGAATGCCGGCATCAGTTGCATAACCACTCCACTGATCAATAACTGAACACACCCGGTCGATAATCTCCTTGTCTTTTTTGATGTTCATCTGTTTTCCGACAGTCAGTAAATCGTTCCGGGTAATATCGTCCCGTTTGCCATTGATGGTCATCTGATGCCTTGCCAGCCATTTATTGGCCGGGCTATAGGCATAAGTCAGATCATACGCAGGGGCCAGGCTCCAGGTGCCTTCGCTGTTCATTAGAAAAGCAATATTTTTGGTATGGTCATCCAGGTTCCGGCTGACCACATTAAAAACCATGCGGGTATACAATTGTTCAGCATCTGTATATGGCAAACGCAATTGCCGCATGATTTGAAAAGCCTGTTCATACGCATAGGCTCCCGGACTGTTATAATCAAAATGACACAACCCGCATAAGGTCTGCATATGCAACTTCTGATTATTCTCAATACGGTCGAACCGTTTGGTCATAAAATGTGCCCTCTCCCCTTCCTGGAGCAATCGTGATTCTGACATGATTATTCCGCAGTCAACGGCCATTTTATAATAGGCATATTCAATCCGTCCGTATCCCATGGGATCTCCAAGTAAGTCGTTGGTTACCCCGTCTAACTTGATAATCCAATGAGAGAATCCATCAGGTGCCACCAACTGGCCTGAAACAACCTGGCCGGTTTCTTCGTTCAAGGCAATGATGGCCTTTGCCCGTGCACCACCGGCAGAAGTGCCTACAAGCAGGATTTCCTGCAATGCTTTTCCGGCATCTTTCGCAAAATCTGCAGCCAACCCTTCTTTCTGTTCCAGTGCGTCTTTAGCTAACCTCACCAGGTCATCTATTTCAAGTGGCTGGGGCGTATTTTTTCCCCTCCTGATCATTGGTTCAAATTCCAATGCGCCCATTCCCCTGTTTCCCACATAGCAAAGGCGTTCAACAGGGTTCATGCTCTCGGGGGTTCTGCCCTGTATCGCAAGCCAGATGTCGATCAACCGGTTGCCGAACCTGTCGGGAAGAGAATCTGCAAGCAACCCCGGAAACCCATAATAGGTCTCTTTGGGTATATGAGGGAAATTGAATATTCCCGAACCTTGTGAAATCGTTGTAAGTGGCATTGTCACAGGAGCCAGGTCCAATCCTTGTTTTAAAAAGGACGGGTCAAATTCAAAACTGGCCACCCCTGTTTCCCGCTGCCAGGCAACTGCTCCAACCAATTGCCCCCATAAATTGACCCGTGCAACATTTACCATGAGTTTACCTCCGGATCCTGGCGATAATCATTCTTGTTTTTTGCAACAGAGGCTCTTTTTCTGATCAATTTTTCGTTTCTGGCCAACTTTAACGGACTTATTGGAGGTATATCCGACAGGGAATTCAGTATTTCCAACTTTTCCAGACCACGCAGAACCACAATAAAACTTAGCAGACTGGATGCCCTGCCGTTTTCCATTTCACTGATGGTGCTTCGGTAGAGGCCCGATTTATCTGCCAATTGCTGCTGGGTAATATTTTTTTGCAAACGAATGCGCCTGATCAGACTGCCCAGCTCGGTTACAATGGCAGGATCGCTCATTGCGTACCAGTTGTTAGTGTTGCCTAGAAGAGTCATTATTGAACTAATTACAATATTATGATGCTATTTCGCAACAAATATACAACAAATATTTACATTAGTCAAGTGTCAGAGTTTGTAATCGTTGACTTCTTTGGGATGGCAGTTATTTATAAAACTAACGGTGGCAACATTCTCTGCCCTGCCTTTGCGGATAAAGATATCGGCACTCATGGTATATTCATCGCTGCGGTTTGCATCGTATAATAAAAGGTATCCTATGAGGATATTTGCCGCCATTTCGACCAGCCTGCGCGAGTGAAAATCGAAATATTCGTTGTCGTTATACTCGTTGATTTTCTCGACAGTCCTGGCGAACTGTTCGGTCATTTTTTCAAGCGAATTCCGGAGGTATTCCAGTTCACGTTTCACCGGGAGCCCGGCTTTTTCCCGCATGGCTGTAAGATAACCGCCATTACCAACATAACGTATTGCAGCTACCACCTGCAACTGGGAGGTTCCTTCATAAATCGTGGTGATACGTGCATCGCGGTAAATTCTTTCGATCGGGAAGTCTTTCATATAACCGGTCCCTCCGAAGATCTGTATGGCATCGTAGGCGATCTGGTTGCAGCCCTCACTTGAATAGAGTTTCAAAAGCGGGGTGAACATGTCGGCCAGCTTCTGATAGTGTTTGGCTTCCTGGCGCTCGTCAGCCTCAAGTTTCCGTTCTTTGGAAATAAAATTATAGCCTTTGTACAGGTCGACGTACCGCGATGTTTCATACAGCAGCGAGCGTATGCCGTCGATCTTGACTTTCATGTTGGTAAGCATCTCGTAAATGGCAGGGTACTTGATGATCGGTTTTCCAAACTGTTCGCGCTCTGTAGCATATTTGTACGCTTCGCGGTAAGCAGCTTCGGCAAGGCCGACTGATTGTGAACCAACACCCAGGCGGGCAGAGTTCATCAGCGACATCACATACTTGATCAGTCCGAGTTTGGTATCGCCGATGAGTTTTGCAGGCGCCTGCCGGAATACGAGTTCACAGGTCGGAGATCCTTTGATCCCAAGTTTATTTTCTATTCGCCTCACTGTAACAGCTTTGTCCTTACGGTCATACACAAAGAGCGAAAGCCCCCGTGCATCGGTGGTTCCTTCTTCCGAACGTGCCAGGACCAGTGAAATATCTGCATCGCCGTTGGTAATAAATCGTTTCACGCCATCGAGCATCCAGCAATGCCGGCGTATATCATAGGTGGCTTTCAACTGCACTGCCTGGAGGTCAGAACCCGCATCAGGTTCGGTTAAATCCATGGCTGCGGTGGCTCCTTTGTTGAAGCGGGGCAAGAACTCGGCCTTTAATTCATCGGATGCAAACTCAAGAATGGTCTCAGCACAGTCCTGCAGCCCCCAGATATTGGCAAAACCGGCATCGGCACGTGAAACGATTTCACCCGACATTACATAGGGAACATTGGGCATGTTGAGCCCCTCATATTCGCGGGGAAGGGTAAATCCGACCAGTCCCGACTTTACCAATGCGTTGTAGTTCTGCTGCGTGCCACGGGCGTACTTCACTTCATTGTCAACCAGCTGTGGACCCTCCTTGTCAACGGATTCGGCATTCGGGGCAATGATTTCGCCACTGATCTCGCCAATGATCTCCATGATTTTGCCGTAGCTGTCGATGGCGTCTTCGTAATCGAACGGGGCAAAATCGTATTTGTCTTTCTGGGTATAATCTGATTCCTTCAGTTTCACGATCCTGGCCATCAGGGGATGGGTAAGGTGAAACCTGAGATGAGGATTGTCGGTATAGAAATTTTCCATGATGGTGTTTACTTCGAGTTTTTCTTGTAATACTTGATCATTTTGGGAATTACGTCGGCCACGCTTCCCTGGATGTTGTAATCTGCTATCTGGTTGATTGGTGCGTTGATATCGGTATTGATCGAAATAATCTGGGCCGACTCGTCCATACCCGCCCGATGCTGTACGGCACCGGAAATACCACAGGCAATATACAGTTTAGGCCTCACAGTGACTCCGGTCTGCCCTACCTGGCGCTCGTGTTCCACAAACCCGGCATCCACGGCAGCACGCGAAGCACCTACCTGGGCTCCCAATATTTCGGCCAGGTCGAAAAGCAGCTGAAAATTCTCCTTTGAACCTACTCCATATCCTCCGGCTATAACGACCTGCGCATTTTTGATGTCGATTTTGCTCTTCTCTAAATGCCGTTCGATAATGGTAACGGCAAAGTCGTCGTCCTTCAGAATGCTCCTGGCATCTATTTTATTGAGTTTGCCCTTGTATTTCACAGAGTAAACTTCCATCTTCATCACACCCTCGCGCACCGTGGCCATTTGTGGCCTTGTTTCGGGGTTGATGATCGTGGCTATGATGTTCCCTCCAAATGCCGGCCTGATCTGGTAAAGCAGATTCTTGTATTCTTTCTGGGTTTTATTTTCAAAATGGTCGCCGATTTCCAGGCTGGTGCAGTCGGCTGTAAGTCCGCAACGGAGCGCCGAAGCCACCCGTGGTGCAAGGTCCCGGCCAATACTGGTGGCTCCGAATAGCACAATTTCGGGCAGCTCCTTTTTGAAAAGTTCTACAATGATAGCTGCGTGCGGGAGTGTTGTGTACGGGAACAATTTTTCATCGTCGGCATAATGGATCACATCCACACCAAACGGATACAGCAGGCTTTCCGGTTTTGTCACTTTGTGGCCGATGACTACGGCCTCAAGCTTAACTTTCAGATCGTCGGCCAGTTTTCTGCCTTTCGACAACAGTTCAAGGCTTACATCCGCTATCGACCGTTCTTCGGTTACTTCGCAATAAACAAATATATTGTTCACAGGATTCTGATTTTTTGAATTAATCTGTTTTATTACCCGATGATGTGGCTGCTGATCAGCGTTTGCATAAGTTTTTCGATATCCTTATCGGAATTGCTGAGGATTTTCGATTCTTTATGCTGAAAAACCACATTCTCGATTTTTTTCACCTTGGTGGGTGATCCCGACAATCCGAGGTTTTCAGATTCGGCTTTCAGATCTTCGGCCGACCATTCTTCAATGAGCAGGTACGGTCGTTCACTATAGAGTTCGGTATAGTCCTTGGTTTCATTCTGCAATTCGGTCACCGTGCGGGCATGCTTGTATTTCATCAGCAATTTGCCGATACGCTGGCGGCAGGGTGGCGCCGAACTGTGCACCGTGATGAGCGCCGGCAGGGTCGAGTTAACCACTTCAACTCCCCTTTCGAGCCTGCGTCTGACAATGATCTTCTTGGCATCGAGTGAAAGGATCTCCTCCGCATAGGTTATCTGGGGAATCCCTAGTTTCTCGGCTGTTTGCGGACCAACCTGGGCCGTGTCGCCATCGATGGCCTGACGCCCCGATATAACCAGGTGGTAAGGGGCTAATTTCTTCACTGCGAGTGACAGCACATAAGAAGTGGCAAGCGTGTCGGAACCGGCAAACTTGCGGTCTGTGATCAGAAAACCCTGATCTGCACCCCGGTACATTGCCTCGCGGATGATCTCGGCGGCACGGGTGGGGCCCATGGTAAGCAGGATCACTTCCGCATAGGGAATCCTGTCTTTGATGCTCAGGGCCTGCTCCAGTGCATGAAGATCTTCGGGGTTGAAAATGGCAGACAACGCTGCCCTGTTTACAGTGCCATCGGCTTTCATGGCATCCTTGCCAACATTCCTTGTATCAGGCACCTGCTTAGCAAGAACTATTATCCGGAATCTCATATATAATTAACCAGTTTACAATATGGTAAGGGTATATTCTGTTTCTGACCAAAGCTCAGGGGCGCAAAATTACGATTTTAGGTTATACAAACAATAAAAATATACATATTAAGCTTAATATCAGCACATTAAATATGTACAAAACAACATATTTAACTATATAATGAAACCAATTCCTTATTTACTAAGGGTTTCCCCTTATTGCAAATGTTGGTTTTCCATTAGGCAAATTACACTCTTCCCCGCATCCGCATATATAAGAGGCTTCATAAATTTGATCTGTTTTATTGTTAATTTTCTTATTGCTATCTTTAAACCGGATATCCCGGAATCAGACAACAATTTCATTCGTATGAAAAAACTAATATATGTATCCTGCAACAACATCCCACAAACCAGGGTCAGGAAGCCAAAACGCATTTTTTTTACATGGTTATGGATCGCCGCTCTTTGCAATATTTTAATCTTGCACCCATCCTGTAAAAAAACCGATACCAGTGTTGAACCAGTATATCTGACAGTTAATTTGCCCCGATCGGTATTCCATAACGGAATTTATTATTCACTGAATTACCAGGAGCGATCCATCGAATTGGATTTCAGCCAGCCACTTGATTCAACCACTATCCCCGGGAATATCTCCTTATCACACAAAGGTGGTCCGCTTGAATTAAAGTATACAACCATATCCTCGGGAAGAAAGGTGATCATCATGCTCCGCGACGACTTTCAACTCCATGCCGGATGGAAGTACCTGGTTACGGTTACTACAGGGCTGAAATCTGCTTCCGGCATCTCATTCGCATCGGATAAAACCATTGAAGTAAGAACATCAGCAATGCAATTGGGCGCAGGGAGCGACACCGTAGCGCGTAACTCTATGGTATGTATCAGCGATATTCACATGGGCGATCAAAGATCGGCCAACCGCGGGTATTGCTGGTTCAGTAAAAATCAGTCAGCCCTCGAAAGTTTGCTGAACGCAATAATTTCCAGTCCCCAGGTTCGGCAACTGGTCATTCTGGGCGATCTGTTCGATGGATGGGTAGTTCCCTATCGTTTGCCGCATTTTGATACTCTGGGAGGGGTTACCAATTCCAGGGAATATTTTCTTTCCATTGCAAATGCCCCGGTTAATGTCAGCATTGTAAATAAGTTGAGGGCCATTGCCTCTGGCGAAACTATTCAACTGATCTACGTTCCCGGGAACCACGACATGCTGCTGACTCAGGAAATCTTACAGGAAATCATTCCCGGGGTCATCTGGATGGGAGATTCAACCGGGCTGGGAAATTATTCCGGTTTGAATGGAATAATCATGGAACATGGTCACCGGTACGATTTCTTCAATTGTCCGCAACCCCTGGTAAATCCGGGTCATATTCTTCCTCCCGGTTACTTTGTATCCAGGCTTGATGCCGAAGGATTGATGGAATCGGGAGATCATGCGATTAAATCCGCCGGGAGTGGCAACAGCAATGTGGAATTTCTGGCCGCATGGACCGCCTCTTACGAGTATCTGAAAATCCATTACTCACTTACGGTTGCAGCAGATTCAGCCAATATCCTCATGAGTGGCAACGATCATTATTCTAGTCCATTCAGTTTCAATGGAGTGAGAAACATGTATGCAGCGAATATTGAAGATGTATGGCCTGCCACACAAATCAGGAATGCCGTACCGGTTCCCATGCCGGTCGTGATGGCCATCCTCGATGGCAGTGTTGATCTCTCTTTTGCCGCGGCATATGAATACATGCAATCGCAGGCACCCAAAAAGTATAAAATAGTTGCCTTCGGACATACGCATAATCCCATGCTGAAGGTGTATCCCGCGGGAGTTAATTATACCGGAATTTATGCAAACACCGGCTCATGGGTGAATGCAGAGCTGTGTACCAAACCGGTAAGGACTTTTCTGGTTATCAAACCCGCGGAGTGGACCGGATCAGATCTTGATGTGGTATCCTTGTATCAGTACAATTTCGACAGCGGAAACCCAAATACGGGCTACACCCCTGTGCTCATTTCAGAGGAAAGCATTAACAGGTAAGTGATTAATTTATAATATCATGCTATTATGAAAACAAAATCTCTTCTCTTGATTTTAACAGGTTCTGCCGTTTTCGCAGTAATGCTCCTGTTTTTTCAGAATTCTTACAACCAAAGCACTCGCGGCGCAATAAAGGCCGGTAAGGAGCGAAAAGGGATGAACAAACCAGGTTTGTTAGCCATGCAGGCCGGATACCAATTCATGAAATTAAAAGATCCGCTCACCGGGAAGATTCCGGTCGGGATCCGTGCCCGCGAACTTGCATTTGCTTCCCGCATGCCGGCGTATCCTGAGGGTGAAGGTCAGGCATGGAACTGGCGGGGGCCTGCCAACATCGGGGGTCGTATGTTGTGTATTGCTATCGATGTGGACAACGAAAATCACCTGCTGGCCGGAAGCGCTTCGGGGGGAATGTGGGAGTCGAACAATAAAGGGGCGCTGTGGCACAAAGCCACCAGCCCGGATGCAGAACAAAGCGCTACCTGCCTGGTCCAGGACAGGCGGCCGGGAAAACATCAAACCTGGTATTACGGCACGGGGGAAATGCTCAGTACCACCGACCGGAATATCAGCACCAATGCCAGAACAATCGGCATCGGCAACGGCATTTACAAATCGACCGATAACGGAGCAACCTGGCAGCCTTTGGTCTCAACACAGGGAGGGTCGGCCGCTTACCTGAATGAGATTTTTCAGGGGGTATGGCGGATTGTGACAGATCCGGTACGAATGGATAAAGACATTGTTTACGCGGCCTGTTATGGAGCCATCATGCGCTCGGAGGATGGCGGGGCAAACTGGCAGGTGGCATTGGGTGATCTGGAGAATAAATCCTTTTCTGCCGATCTTGCTGTAACTTCCGATGGAGTTTTGTATGCTGCTCTCAGCAGTTTTTGCATGTCAGTTCAACCACCGGGAAAGGCAGGCATCTGGAGATCAACTGATGGACTTAACTGGGAAAAGATCACGCCTGCCGGTTTTCCCGACGACAATCGTGTAACCCGCCTGGCACTTGCACCCTCGAATGAAAAGGTGATGTATGTTTTCACGGAATCACAAAACCCCGACCTCAACCCGTTCAATGGGTATACCAATTCCCTGAATACCTTCTGGAAAATGACCTGGAATCAGGCAACCAACACCCCCATATGGGAAAACCGCACAAGTGGCATGCACGGAGGCGGCGACGGGAATATCAATAACTTCCCTTATTCACTGGTAGTTTATGGCGGGTATTGTTTCACCATGGGGGTAAAACCCGACGATGAAAATGTTGTCTTCATGGGAGGAATGAACATGTACCGGTCGGAAAATGGGTTTGCCGACAGCCTGATGACCACTTATATTGGCGGGTATCCGTTCGATATGGATTCACTTCACCAGCTTCATCCCGATCAACATGGAATCGCCTTCCTGCCATCCAACCCTGACGTTATGTTCTTATCCAACGACGGCGGGATTTACACCACACCTGATTGCATGGCCGACAGTGCAGGCATGATTTGGAACCGCATGAACAACAAGCTGACTACCACCCAGTTTTACAGCATTGCCATCGATCACGGTTCTTCCGGCGATGACTGGATTCTTGGTGGATTGCAGGACAATAACTGGTACTACACCGTGACAGATAAGCCATCAGAATTTTGGTTCAATATCGATATCTGTTACGATGGTTTCGCCACCTGTGTTGCGCCAAACTGGGAATATTGCGCGATTTCAGCCTACAGCGGCAATATCTGGACCTCTCGTTTTGACAACAGCATGCATACAAAAGACATCTTTCCTCAACTTCCGGATACGCTGCTTAAGTATTATGATCCGGTGATGGGCAGCAATTCGCTATTCCCTTTTTACCAGAACTTTGCCCTGGATCCGGTTCATTATGAAACCTTTTACCTGCCAACGATCACCAGCATCTGGCGCAAAGATAACCTGAAGGCGGCAGCCTACGATAGCAGCCTCCGGAATACAGGCTGGAGTCATTTAAGCAATGTAAATGTGGGAACCGCTGCAGAGATCAGTTCGCTTTCCGTATCCACAATCCCTCCCAACCGGCTCTATTACGGAACAAACCTTGGAAAAGTTTTCCGGCTGGATAATGCACATACCGGAAATCCCGTTCCCATTGAAATTACCGGAAGTGATTTTCCTGTCAATGCGTTTGTTGCCGACATTGACATTGATCCTGACAATGCAGACCGGATGATGGTGACCTTTTCAAATTATGGCGTTCAGAGCCTCTTTCATTCCTCAGATGGCGGAGTTACCTGGTCGGCGGTTGGGGGTAACCTCGAAGAGTTCCCTAACGGAACAGGCAACGGCCCGTCTGTGCGTTGCACCAAAAAGTTAATGCACCTCGGTAAAAAAATCATTTTTGCCGGAACCTCATGCGGCTTGTTTTCCACTACTGAACTTAACGGCGACTCCACAGTTTGGATGAAAGAAGGGGCAAATTCAATCGGAAATGTTATCATCGACATGGTCGATGCCCGGCAAACCGACGGTTTTATTGCCATAGGCACCCATGGAAACGGGGTTTACAGCGCCTTCTTTAATCCTTCGGCAGGTACGGAAGAATCATCTGTGAATGCATCTTTTCAGGTTGGAAATATTTTCCCAAACCCGGTCCGGGATATCGCACAGGTAGAAGTGATTTCAGAAAAAACTGTGCAAATACACGCAACCCTGTATTCCACAGCCGGCAACCCTGTTAAAGAGTTTGCAGAAAAAACCCTGCATCCCGGCAAGCAAAACCTGTCATTTCAGTTCAATGGACTGCCTGCGGGGGTCTATTACCTGGTTTTCTCTGATGGAAGAACACAGGTTGCACAAAAGGTCATTTTTTGGTGATCCAGAGAATGAACCCTTTATCAAGGTTAAACTTCATGTGCTTGCCTTTCAGTTTTTGCATAATCACGGGATTTTGTTCCAGCGCTCTTGCCAGGTCTCTGGCCACAGCGGATCCTCCGATGTCATTGGCCACAATTCCATCGGATAGCTCCAGGTTGAAGGAATAAGATTGCCGGTTGCCGACTTTTTTGAAATCATCCTGTGATAACGGAACACTCAGTTTTCGGGTGGAAACTTCCGTAATGGCTTTTTCAATCAGAGGCAGGGCAACTTTGAAAATTTCCTCGTATTTATGCTCATTTTGTCCGGGGACCATGCCATTGGCTCTGAAAGGGATTACCTTGGTTTTACCCGGCTCCCCGGGTGCCGGGGATGTGAGGGATGATGGAGACACTTCCTTTTTGGGTGCTATTTGATTTGCCTCTTCAGCACAAATTTTCCGGGCCGCTTTAATGGCCTGGGAATACGGATTCTCCGGGTTTTTGGAATCAATATTGAGCAAAGGCTTTGCTTCGGCAATTAATTCGGATTCAAGTATATTTATCTCTGCAGGAAGTTCGTCAAACTCATAAAAGGAAAGAGCCAGGTTGTCTTTCATCCATTTGGTGAGTTTTTCCTCAGAAGGCTCGTCAAACATAAAAAACGATTTTCTTCCGGCATCAAAGTCTTTGTCATTGCGGGGAACCGGGATAAGCAACAATTCATTTTTCAACAATGCCCCCAATGACCTCCGGACAGTTGAACTTCCTGTCTTTCCCGAAGAAAAATGAGTCTTTTCATCCCGGCTGGCCTGGCTGCTTTCGGTTTTCCCGATGTAGATGATCTCCTCCTTTTGCGCGATATAATCTGCTAATGGAAAAACCTTACCGGTAAAAAAGAAGGCATAAATTCCGGGTTTATCAGAGAATTTCCGGATTTGCTTGTACGGGCAGGAATCTTTTTTAAGTTTAACGATAATCGGATTCATGGTTCTTGTGTTTTATGATTGTAGTTTGCAGTGTCAGTAAACGACCGACTATGCGAGAACTACATCAATTTCGGGTTTCTATCAAAAGTATTCCTTTTTCTTGATGGAAAAACATCAGGGAGGGATTATTTTAATTTGCAGGCTAAGTTGGAACATTAAAAATAAACCCGACGCCAAAAACATTCTCAATGCTAATATCGGGGTCTTCCTTAAGGTATTTGCGAATTTTGGTAATGAACACATCCAGGCTCCTTCCTAAAAAATAATCGTTCTCCCCCCAGAGGTCTCTTAACAGATCTTCCCGTTTTATCACCCTGTTGCGATGGGCAGCAAGATAGTTCAGAATAATACATTCCTTTTCGGTGATCCGTTTAATTTTACCATGTACGGTTAACGATTGATTCTTAACATCAAAGGTGTATTTACCAAGAGAGATAATCTCAGTCCTGCCTTCATTCTTATATTCCGGGACCCTGCGGATAACTGCTTTGATTTTCCACAACAATTCTTCTTCATCAAAGGGTTTCGTGATATAATCATCCGCACCCAGGCCGTACCCTTTTAATTTATCCTCCTTCAATGATTTTGCCGTGATAAATATGACAGGTACGTTTTTATCCCTTAACCTGATCCCGTTTGCCAGGGAAAAGCCATCCAATTTCGGCATCATGACGTCGAGCAGGCAAAGGTCAAAATGATTGGCCTGGAATGCTTTTAACGCCAGTTCGCCGTCTTTGCAAAGCTTAACGTCAAATCCTTCATTCCCTAGATAATCAACCAGCAGGATGCCCAGATTGAGATCATCCTCTGCCAGCAATATCCTTAACCTATCTTCAAGCATTGGGTAATGTTATTGTAAATGATGTTCCCTTTTCAGGTTCGCTGCGAAGTTCGATGGTTCCGCCATGCAATTCCACAATCTTTTTTATATAAGCCAGCCCCAGTCCAAATCCCTTCACATCATGCACATCCCCGGTTGGAACCCTGAAAAACTTTTCAAACACTTTCTTCTGATATTCCTTTTCAATGCCAATACCTTCATCAGAAACCACAACAACTAAATTCTTACCAGTATTGCACGTTTGTATAGAAATAGAAGGCTTTTCCCTGGAATATTTAATCGCATTGTCAATCAGGTTAGACAAGGCATTGATAAGATGTGTTTTGTCGCCTGTAACCATAAACCTGTCGGCATCGAGGTTTAACTTGATATTACCGTGTTTATTCTCAACTTGTATCCTGATATATTTCACTGATTCAATGATCAGGGCATGGAAATCCATTTCCGTTTTCCGGAAAGGGATCTCCCCTCTTTCAAGCGCGGTCATGCTCAAAACCTGCTCAACCTGGAGCCGTAACTTTTCATTCTCTTCAAGGATGATTCCCGAATAATGCTTTATTTTGTCTTGCTCCCTCGAGGACGTATCCTTCAGGATCATCTTGCCTGCCAGCGAAATATTGGTCAATGGAGTTTTAAATTCATGGGTCATATTGTTTAAAAAGTCGGTGGTATGTTCCGATATCTTTTTCTCCTTCATCAGTGACAGGATGGTTTGCCAGAACAAAATGAGCACAACAAGAATCAGGATAACCGAAGTGATGAACAGGGTTCCCAGCTCTGCCATGATGAATTGCTTTTTGTCAGGTATGATGAGTTTCAATTCTATTTCATTTTCAGCACCCACCTCCTCCAGGGGTTTATTATAGCTGTTATCTGCCAGCCTGCTTTCATTGATCGCTGCCAGGGATCCTGGTTTTACGACCACAAAAGAGTAGTCGATTCGAAAGTTGTAAAACTTCATAAAATACCTGAGCAGTGAATCTATTTTATGAACTTCATCCTTTCCCAGTTTAACAGGTGATGCATAGGTACTGTCCATTTCGGCACAGGCCCCTATTTTCCTGGAGGTTTCCTTATCAGAACTCAGCGCATCAGTGGTCTTTGCCAGAACCATATTCGCTTTTTCATTGAACAGCTCTTCTTTTATTTTTGCCGTCTGGAATATCCAGGTCACCTGTATGATCAACACCATCAACAGTGCGACCGACGAAATTGCGACAAAAAACCAGGTGCGGTAAAGTTTCATAGGTGACTGCAAAATTAGTCATTTCCCATGGCATGCCAACTGCATTAACAAGTCATTAACAAAGCAATAACTACCCGGTAACAATACCCGGTTGAATTATAGACTACTTTTGTCCTCTAACTTTTAACCTGTCAAATATGAAAAACATACTTTTAGGAATCTACATACTCAGTGTTTCACTCTCCGTTACCTATGATAATGGTAAACCGGCGGCAGAAAACGGGAAATTGTCCGGAACAGTCACCTATAATGACACCTACGTGGCAGCAAATAAGCCAGATGCAGGAAGCGAACTGTTTATCATGAACGAAGCGGATCTCAAATCAAGCAAATATGCTGAATTCAAAGATGCGATCGAGCGATTTCAAAGAACCAAATACTACTGTATTGTGTCAAGTGCCAATTCAGTAGATCCGGCCAGGAATAAGAAACTGGGTGATGAATTTGACACGATATCTGATCTTTCCGTCAGGTTTATCAGGGGATTCCGGGAATTACCCGGCCTGGTCAAAACTGAGACCAACGGGTCAGGGAGTTATTCAGTAAGTTTAAAACCCGGAAAGTATTATATCCTGTTTGTATCGGGCAATGTAAAAAGCAAAAACACCACAGAAGTAAATGGCAACATTGGTTATAAGATGGTGGAAATAAAATCAGTCAAAACGACCTTTCAGAATGCTGTTTTTCAGATGCAGGAATTTATCGGGATAATGCCATTAAACCTGTCCGGCTGCTAATTTTTGGCAGAAGGAACCGGTTTTGAATAGTATTTCACTTTGAACTTCAGGGCGACATTCACGAGGGCTATCAGCACCGGAACCTCTACCAGCGGTCCGATGACTGCAGCAAAAGCTTCTCCGGAATTGATTCCGAAAACAGCAATCGCCACCGCAATTGCCAGTTCAAAGTTGTTACTTGCCGCGGTGAACGACAGGGTTGCCGATTGTTCATAGGTGGCGCCTAATTTCTTGCTCATCCAGAATGAAAGAAGGAACATGATCACAAAATAGATGCTCAGCGGAATGGCGATCCTCACCACGTCCAACGGGATCTTTACGATATATTCACCTTTGAGCGAGAACATCACCAGGATGGTAAACAACAGGGCAACGAGGGTTAACGGACTGATTTTGGGGATAAATTTCGTATGGTACCACTCCTTGCTTTTTACCCGGATGAGGATAAAACGGGTAAGAAACCCGGCCAGGAAAGGAATCCCAAGGTATATAAATACGCTTTCGGCTATTTGTTTGATGGTGATGGCCTCCACTGCACTGTTTGTCGGCAGTCCGAACCATGCCGGCAACACTGCGATAAACAGATACGCGTAAACAGAAAACAACAGCACCTGGAAAATGGAATTGAACGCCACCAGCCCGGCACAATATTCATTATCTCCCTTTGCAAGTTCGTTCCAAACAATCACCATCGCGATGCATCGCGCCAGGCCTATCAGGATCAATCCGTACATGTAATCGATGTTGAACTGCAAAAAGATGATGGCCAGCAGGAACATAAGCACGGGGCCGATCAGCCAGTTCTGAACCAGCGACAATCCCAGGATTTTAGTATTTTTAAATACATCTCCCAGTTCTTCATATTTGACTTTGGCCAAAGGCGGGTACATCATCACGATGAGCCCGATGGCTATAGGAATATTGGTGGTTCCTGACGACATCGAATTCCAGAATCCGGCGATTCCGGGAAAAAGCCAACCCCAGCAAACACCAATGGCCATTGCTAAAAAAATCCACAGGGTAAGATAACGGTCAAAAAATTTCAGTCTTGCTGTCATAGGGTTTGATTATTTGCAGTTATAATTTTCAGTAAGTTTAATAAGTTCATACAACTCTTTAAACACTTTTCCCAATTCACATACTTTCTGAGGATCAAGACAATAGTTTACCTTCACCCCGTCTACATGCCCCTGGATCAGACCGGCATTCTTCAATTCTGTGAGGTGCTGGTTAACCGTTGTACGGCTTAAAGGCAGTTCGTCGGAGATATCTCCGGTAATGCAAACCCTGGTCTCGGCCAGATACTGCAATATTGCGAGTCGGGCAGGGTGCGCCAATGCCTTGAATAACACGGCGGCGGATGTGAGTTTGGTATCGAAAAGATCTGTTTTTGCGTAGGCCATAAAAAATTGAATTACGAATTAATGAGTTTGCCCTCATTCAGGTGCAATTTTCTGGATCCATATCCTGCTGCAACCGGGCTGTGGGTTACCATCATGATGGTGATCTTATTCTCCTGGTTGATTTTTTTCAGAAATTCAAGTATTTCCAGCGAGAGGGTCGGATCAAGGTTTCCGGTTGGTTCATCGGCCATGATTATTTGCGGGCGATGCACAATCGACCGGGCAATAGCTACCCGCTGCTGCTGGCCGGCAGACAATTCCCGCGGCAAATGCTGCATTCTGTCGGACAATCCAACATAATCAAGAATTTCAGCCGCACGCAGGAGTTGTTCTTTTCCGGCGATTTTTTCAAGCGCCAGCGGAATCATCACATTCTGGATGGTTGTGAGGTATGGGATCAGTGCAAAACTCTGCAGGATATACCCAACCGATTTTTTCCGTATACCCGTCAGCTGCCGGTCGCTGACGTTGTCGATCCTCTTATCGTTAAACAGGACAGTGCCGGACGACAACCGGATCAACCCGAACAGAGACAGTAAAAGAGTGCTTTTACCTGATCCGGAAGGGCCGGTAACGGTCACAAAATCTCCTTTTTCAACAGCAAACGTAACGTGGTCCAGCGCATTGATCAGCCCTCCTTTATGGTGGTATTGTTTTACGATCTTTTCTCCTTGTAAAATCATGGGTTAGTCCTCCTGCAGGTTTGAATGCGGATCAAATTTAGCGGCAAGGTATGTTGGGAAAAGTGAACCTGCCAGGGAAATAGCGACAGATAAAAGCACCGACCATAAAAGGTAAATATACACAGGTTGTACAATAATTCCGGCCAGGTAGGGCCCCAGTACAACCCCGGCAACCGTACCCACTATAAAACCCAGGATACCGCCTGCAATTCCCAATATGAGCGCCTTGAAAAGAAACATTTTATAAATCGCAGAGCGTTCGGCCCCCATCATCCTGAGTATCCCGATCTCTTTTTTTCGTTCATTCACATTGGCCCAGATATAATTGCCAATTGAAATTCCCCCGACAAAAAAGATGATAATCAGCATAACCAGGGTGACTTTCTTCATGAGCTGGTTGGTCTCGATCTGAGTTGAAACGATCTGACCAATGGTAGTAATCCTGGTGTCGGGAAGTATATTCCTCAGTTGTCCGAGCAATCCCTCTGAAATGGCATTGCAGCACCCCATGATTTCAATGGCAGAAACCTGGTTTTCAAGTTTCAGCAAGGTCTGTACATCTTTCAGGTTCGCAAAAATACGGTCGTCGTCAACCGTTCCCGTCTCAGAAAGGATTTTTACAACCCTGAAGTCCTTTCCCATTATTGTGACCTTGCTGTTGGCAGAAAGATTCAACCGCCGGGCTACCTGGGAGCCGGCAAGGCAATCTTCGCTGTATAGCGTATCAATTGCTTTTCGCTGGAGTTTTGTATCCTCCATCCCATGTGATTCATTTGCAGATTGAGAGGGGGCACATGCCGTTGTCAGCTGAGCGCCAAGCAAGCCGGATGATTGCCACAAGGGTTTGGAAGCGATTTCGCTTTTGGGAAGTATCCCGGTCAGCACCACCGACTGATTACCTGCTTTAACCCGGCGGGTAAGTTTTGGCGACATATTATCCACCCCGGCAATGGTTGAAGTAAGGATTCGTTCCACGTAATCCATGGGCATGGTAGGCGCATCAATATCGCATGTGTAATAGTCATCTATACTGGCAGCCTGCGGCAAGACCAGGATGTTGGCTCCCAGGTTATCGAGGTTTCGTGCAACATTTTGCTCAGAGACAACCGAAACACTTTGAATGGCAACGATCACTGAAATTCCAAGGGTGATAGCCAGTAACCCGGTGATTAACTGGGATTTGCGCTTCCATAATTCTATCAGGACGAGTTTGTAAACAGTCATCTCAGGCAGGTTAATAATAGTAAAATCTACTTACAGCCTCCTGCAGGTGCACCACTTGGACAGCAACTACTGGCAGGGGCTTTTTTTGCAGAGGCAACCAGGGTGTTTACATCCGTAAGGCCATTATGGGTTCCGATCACCTGGCCGGTTTTATTGATCACGTATGTAACAGGTTCTTTGGCATTTAAATCGCACTTCAGGGTTTGCAGCAATTTCGCCTCCTTCTTATCATCCATGTCAATTTTGATCGTAACGCTTTTATTCTCCATTTTTCCGCAAGCCATGGCACAGTTATTCATGACGTTATCATGGGTGGCCATTGATTCCTTATAGGCTACCACATATACCGTTTTACCATCAGTAATTGCTTTAAGCAGTTCCGAGGTTTTTGCTGAAGGAACCATTTCAACCAGTTTGGCCGCCGTTGCATCTTTTACAGGGAGACCACCTGTGATGGTGCTGTTCTTATCCAAAACAAGGATCAGGGGCATGGGTGCCCCGGCTAAACGATATTTTGCAACAAGGGCACTGTTGGACGCTTCTGATGTGTTCAATTTAATTACCAGTGAGGAAGACTTCAGGGTGCTCTTAGCTTCGCTGGCAATGGAAAATGCCTTGTCGGTTTCGGGCCCGCTGGTAGTATAAGCAACAAGAAAAACCGGTTTGCAGGCTTTGCCGGCTTTTTCAATTTCAGCAGAAACCTGTCCGTTAACATGGGTTATTCCAGTTACAAACAGCATCAGGAACAGCAAGCTTTGAATCTTTTTCATGGTATGAGGTTTTTGTTTGGCGCAAATATACGTTATATTTCAAGATGACGTAATAATACGTCATTCTTTTTATTCGGTATTATTTGCCTTATTTCGGGCGCGTATCGCAATAAAATCGATTTTTTTTGTCAGTCTCAGTGAAAGTGAGTACCCGAATGACATTTGAATCCCGTTATAATATTTGTATAACGGGATATCTCCAAAAGCCGAAAGATACCAGTTGTATTTGAATGAATATGTCAGCTGGGGTGTGAAAAGGGTCACATTATACCCGGAGGCCTCCACAATTTCCTTATTTTCCCGGATGGCTTCAGCCCTGTATTCGTTTCGTACCTGGAGGTCGAGGCTGAGGTTTTTCATGAACCTGTAATTGAAATACAAAGCACCTATCCATTGGTAGCCATACTGGTAGTAAAAATTTTCTGACTGAATCAGACTGGCATATTCATAGGAAACAAACCCTGCAACAGCCATTGTTTTTGCGAACCCTTTGGATATAAAAATAGTGCCGAGGTATTTATAACTTCCTGACGATGGCTGTACCGAAATGGGTAGTTTAACATTATCGACCTCCTGGTCAAACACCCCGATGGGAAATTTCATCCCGATGGACGGCGAAATCGTAAACCTGGTTTTAGGATTACTGTATGCATTAAATTTTAAATAAATAGCCGCATCCCCAAGACCATATCCCCGCATCGGATCCTGTCCTTCGGTTAGCAGGGTTTTATTGAAAAAGTATCCCAGGTCGCCCATAACGGTGAGCCATTTGGTAATCCCGTAAGCCAGTTGAAGCTCCGAGTAATTGACATAGGCTGTTTGAGAGAAATCCAAATCATCGTATGGAGAATCATTGTGGTAGAATTGTTCCGAATGGCTGTAACGGTAGGTTATTGCAGCGGTGAGCACCCGCGATTGCAAGGCAGGTTGTTCCGCATCGCTGATGAAGGGGTTTCCTGAGGCACAACATTGGGCCATAGCCCTCATCCCTGTGGCGCAGATCGCTAACAGCGTTGAAAATAGAAATATACGAAACATGGGAGCATGCGGTTGGTTATTATTTTTGATGGTAGTGGGTAGTAACACGAACCATGACCGTGTCGGAAACCTCCCCGGTGTCGTTAAATACCCGGCAGGTAATGGTATTGAGGCCTACGCAGCATTCGCCCGCTGCGTATTTTACACTTTTCCCGCTCCCGGTAATGTCGCCATGGTTGGCTTCCCAGCCGTATTGCAGGTTTGTGCCGGTTGCTTCCACCGTGATCAGGGTGGTATCCCAGGCCTCTATCGGGTTTAATGTGCAGGAAAGGCTTTGGACTTGAATGTCTCCGGCGGTTTTTTCAGCTTCTTCTTTCGAACAGGAAACTGAAATTGCTGCGAACGCAATCAGAAGGAAAATCAGTTTATTCATATTCACAGGTTTATTGCCGTAGATCAGGTTAATAAATCGAATTAAATATATACCCAACGATGATAATCCCAACGGTTACAACTCCCACAAAAGTCAGCAGTAACCTCATTTTGAGTACTTTTCTAAGGATGATCATTTCCGGTAACGACAACCCGATCACGGCCATCATAAAGGCCAGTGCAGTGCCCAGCGGAACGCCTTTTTCAATCAGCACACTTACGATGGGAATGATTCCTGCCGCATTGGAATACAAAGGTACGCCGATCAAAACCGACAATGGAACCGAATACCAGGTTGATTTTCCCATCAGGTTTGCCATAAAACTCTCCGGTACATATCCATGGGCGGCGGCTCCGACACCAATGCCAATGATAATGTATATCCATACCTTCCCCACAATTTCTTTTACCGCGGTATATCCTGACATTAATCTGTCTTCAAAGCTGATTTTTTCCTCCTCCCCTTCTGCATGAACGGCTTTAATATCGTATACCCAGCTCTCTACATGCTTTTCCAGTTTCAGCCTGCCAATCACCCATCCGGCACTGATTGCAATTACCAGGCCTGTAACCACATAGATCGCAGTAACTTTCCATCCAAACATGCCAAACAGCAGGATCACAGCAACCTCGTTGATCATGGGAGCCGCGATCAGAAATGAAAATGTGACCCCGAGCGGGATCCCGGATTCAACAAATCCAAGAAACAGGGGAATGGCTGAACATGAGCAAAACGGGGTAACAATTCCCAGCATGGATGCCATCACATTTCCAGTGAAAAGTGATCTTCCTTCCAGTGCTTTCCGGGTTCTTTCCGGAGTAAAAAAACTCCGGATGATCCCAACAATGAAAATGATCAGTACCAGTAAAAGCAGGACTTTAGGAACTTCAAAAATAAAAAACCGAAGGGCTTCGGTGAGATGTTTACCCTGCGTTAATTTAAAAATATCATCGATCAGCCAATTGGTAAAACGTTGCAGGTTAAAGTAAAAAATTATCCAGTGAAATATGAATGTTATCAGTAAGAACCATGTATGTAATTTTAATTTCCCCATATTGTTTTCAGTTCGTTATTCGCAGAAACACGAATTTACCGGTAAAAAAAACTCAATCAATCTTATTTCTTGGCCTGAGCTGGCACATGCATGATCCCGATAACTGCTCGCTGTGATCAATGATCAGGGGCATTTCATCACGTTCCCACTCCACCAGGCCACCGGCCAGATTTGCCACCCGGTCACCTAAGCCCTTGTCCGTCAGAAATTCCACTGCTTCTTTGCTATGTATTCCGGTTGTATCGGCAATGATCAAAGGTTTTTCCTTTGGCAGTTGAAGCCAGGTTTCCGTAAGGATGCTGAACGGACAATATATAATTTCAGGGACATCAATCATTTTAAAGCGATTCATAAATCCTTCGCGAACATCTATGACTACTGCCCCATTTTTGCAAAGCGACAAAGCCTGACCGGGAGTAACGTTAAGCATGCCACTGCTTATAAATCCTGTATTTTTAAAAAAATCAGGCATGGTCAGATGAAGAATACAGCGATGTAATAAATTCCGACAAGGATAAATAAAACTGCCACTACCCTGCGGAACCACAATTCAAATGTTTTGATCCGGTTGTAAAGTTTCCCGACATTGCCGACCGCATACGCAAGCAACCAGGCAAAAATAATAACCGGCAGTCCGGTAGCAATGGCAAAAACGACTGGTAAATATAGGCCGCTGATGCTGGTTACGGTCATGGGAATCAGCATGGCAAAATACAACACTCCGCTATACGGGCAAAATGCCATGGCGAAGACCATGCCCAGCAGCAGGGTTCCCCAATAGCTTCGTTTACTTTGCTCGCCCATTCTTTCAGTCAGACCTGAAAAACCCGGAAACCTGATTTTAATAAAATCCAGCATAAAAAGGCCGATCAGGATAAGGATCGGGCCCAGCAGCTTTTCTCCCCATCCCTGGAAGAGCATGGTAACATGCATTTTACTGGCACCAAAAAACAGGATCACCCCTAACCCGGTATAAGAAACCGCCCGCCCCAGCGTATAAACCAGTCCTTTAATAAAAACCCGCCTTCGGTTTTCAATATCACGGCTGATAAATCCGATGGCAGAAATATTGGTTGCCAAAGGGCATGGGCTGATGGCTGTCATTAAACCCAAAACAAATGCAGTCAGCACCGCATATTGTGAATTCTCAAGTATCGCCTGTAAATACTGCATAATTTTCGCTATTTCGCCATTTCACAATTTCGCTACCTCGCTACCTCGCTACCTCGCTACCTCGCTACCTCTCTACTTCATCATCCCCTCCACCGCCTTCTTAATCTCCGCCTTCAATTTTGCGGGACTGTCATTGGCATACATGAATCCCTTATCGGTTAGGTCAACACGTTTATCCCCGGAAATAACAATGAGGGTTTGACCTTCAATTTTATACTTTGCACCAGTCGCTTCTCCTGCTTTTTCATCCAGGTTGACACTTTTAAAAGTGATTTCCCCACTTTTCACCTGTGCCGCAAATAGAGTTTCAACAGTCTCTTTCGACACTTTTTCCACATTGTTGCACGTCATGCAGCGCCTGCTGAAATGGAAATAGTAAACAGTAATATTTTTTCCGGTGCCTGCGGATGGCATACCTTCTGAACCCGATGAAGTATTCGCATTGCAGGAAGAATTGCCGGTTATCATGGCAATAAGAAACAATAATCCAATGATCCTTTTCATACCTGTTTGTCTATTTGATTAATAATTGTTTTAATTCTTCCTGGGATGGGATCCTGCCTTTTATTACCACCTTTTCATCAATGACCAGGGCGGGAGTCGACATTACGCCATATTTCATAATTTCCATGATGTCATCCACCTTGGTTATGGTGGCGCTGATCCCGTTCTTTTCCACCACTTCTCGGGTAAGTTTGTCAAGTGAATTGCATTTGGCACAACCCGGACCTAAAATTTTTATTTCCATCTTTCAAATTATTTAAGTGTGATTCGATAAGTAACAAATTGACTGGTTGACAACATGTTCATGGTCATTTTTTAAAAAATCCGTCAAACATTTTCCGGGCTTCTTCCCAGTTTTGTTTGTTGATACAGTATTTGATGTAAGGTGGATTGATCTCTCCCTGGATAAGTCCGGCCTTTTTCAGCTCCTTGAGATGCTCTGAAAGTGTTGACCGTGCTATCGGTATATCCTCTGCCATATCGCCGCTATAGCAGCATTTATCAATATTATCAGAAAGAAAGTTGAGAATGAAAACCCTGGCAGGATGGGCAATGGCTTTTGCATACCGGGCCATTTTTTCCTGGGATTCTGTATAATATTTCTTTTGTCCGGTCAATTCGTTTTGTATTTCGTAGAATAACGAAACAAAAATAAACCAAATTATCACACAAAAATATTCGCAAAGGAAATATAGAAACGTTATTAATAAGCAGATTGCCTGAACCCTGGCTACAGGCTCTGGACCCTTAGGAATGTCCGCCGATGATGATTCTCATAATCTTGATATTCAACACAAAGAACCTGACAACTTGCCATGGAAAAAATTTTCGCCAGAATTTTGTTGAACCGGTTGGAGTTGGCGGGTAATTTATCTCTTTCGGGCCGCTGGAAATGGGGTTATAGTTCATAAGCTGGGTTTTGATGTATTTGGTTACTCCGGAATTAAAAACCAAAAGGGCTTTGCCTTTGCCTTGTATAAAAACAGGTAATGCAACAGCAATTTCACCCAATGGCCGGCAAGACCAGGCTCACCTATGGTATATCGAAGGTCTCTTCCCCAGTCGGGATAACGCTGATAATCGGGGACAATAGGGAACACTGTCATCGACGCTGCCATTCCGTCCCGAATGCCATATCCCGATGAAATAATGCAGGCGGCACCCATCCTGGCCATAGATGCTTTATGCGGTGAATCCTGGTGTTGATTTCTGATCCGGTCGATGATGTTGAGCGCCACAATTTTCCCTATCACTCCTGAAGGCATTCCTGTACGGGGCGCAGTTGGGAAAATTGCCAGTCCGTTTTTGCTGGTTCTTGGCTGCGAAATCGGATGAGGAACTGCGAAAGCGATCCCCGCGGCAAAGATATTCGGGTAAACAGGATTTTCATAGGTCGAAGGCCAGTCAGAGGCCTTCCATTCAGAAAAAGGCCGGCTGGTATAATCCGCGTCAACTTTCATAAACCCGCTCGGAGCAAAAAGCGCTGAGGTAATATCGGCCCCCTGACCGTCAAATGCTTTCATCCCGGCCCCTGCGAAAGATGGAATGAGCATGGCAAAATCAAATTCCTGCACATGCTGCTCCCCATCCAGGGTTTCATAATGAGCCCTCCCCTCTTCCACCCTGGTAATCCCTGCTTTGGTTATCCACCGGATGCCATATTCGGCAAGTATTGATTCTGCAAAAACCCTGGTGGAAGTGACGTAACCTCCTTTGTTAATAAAAGCTCCTCCCATTCCGAAATCACCCACTTCATTTTCGTTGGAGATCCAGGTGATCTCCGCCATATGGTTCAGTTTTCGCTTTGAAATCTCAAAGGCAACATTCAGCGCATATTCGAAAGCAGCCCCCTGGCATGTAGCCGTAGGGTGCCCGGTTCCAATGAGAAACCGCTGCTTTTCCCCCCTGGCCATTTTATCCAGCGACTTCTGTAAATTCAGCCAGGCCTCCTCTGCGTGAGGATAGGTACATACAGAATTGGTAAATCCTTTCGGTCCCAGCCCTTCGGTGGCAGCAAAGTTCAGTTTAGGCCCTGTGGCATTAACCAGGAAATCGTATTCAACTTTCCCAGTCTCTCCGGCACTGCCTGCGCTGGTATTCTCATACGTAACATAGGGAGCAGGATTCCCAGGCTCCCCTTCCGGATGAATGGCAGTTGCTTTTCCCTGTATAAAAACAATTCCTTTTCGCCGGTACACCGGCTCTAATGGGAAAGAGACCTGTTTGGCAGTCATCTGACCAATGCCCACCCATATATTTGAAGGGATCCATTGGTATTTGTCATGCGGGCTGACAACGATCACCTGGTGATTACGGCCAAGTTTGTGTTTTAACAGTAACGAAGCGGTATGGCCGGCAATGCCTGCGCCGAGTACAACTATTTTTTTCATCAGGAGGAAGTTAAATGAACGTATGTCGCAAGTCATTCAGTAGTCACTCCAAAGATAGCAACTTTATTTAATAATCCGCCGCTCTCAGTGTTTAAGAAATTTCCCGGTAAATGAACTCTCCCCGGATACAACTTTGATGAAATAAAATCCGGCCGGAAGGTTACTTACCTGCACTGACATGACCCTGCATTCATCGCCGCCATGCTGACCCAACAGGGTCTTTCCCATTAAATCGGTAATAAAAAGCTCTGAAATTGGCAGTTTCTCTGCAAGTTTAACTGATAATTGATCCGTGACCGGGTTGGGGTAAATAGTCAGCAACATGGATTCCCGCTCCTGAAGAACAATTCCAACAGGGGCAACCCGGTAATCAACTGTCACCGCATCGGTGCTTATTCCGGTAGCATAGGAAGTAACTGAATCGCCGGAAAGGGTATAAACCAGGCAGGTACCCGGACTGGCATAATCTCCAACATTAATATACAACCGGTTATTCAGCGTATCCACTGCCGCAGAGGTGATATATCTGAACAGGGAAGAGCCGGGGTCGGCAACCACAGCAGTGTCTTCAACTTGTATGGTGTTCATATTAAAAGAGCCGATCCCGTAATCAAGTCCGAAATAAAGCAGGTGGCCATCCACACCGGCTCCAATTCCTACATTTTTATGAATAACCGTGTTCACAATCGTATGATCATCGAGGTTATAGGTGGAAATACTCCCCAGATCAGGGGTTGAATACGGCGATTTATTTACGGTAAAAAGCTTGTTGTTAAAATGATAGACCCCCAGCATTCCAATCGCCTGGGGGCCGAAGTTGATTTCCCTGGTTAAGGTCCAGTTATTCGTTTCGATCACGGCAATTTTCCCCTCTGTGCCCATCCAACCTCCATTTACAGCAAGATACAGCGAGTCGCCGGCTGCCACCATGTTGCCGCAATCTCCTGAAATACCCGGAACAGAAGCTACAAGTGAAAGATCCGCCGTGTCAAGCACTTCTGCATAAAAGGTGGTGATTGGATATTGCTTTGAAACCATCAGTTTACCTCTTACAAGAAATAACTTACTTAATCCGGAATCAGCGACTGCAGCCATCCGCTGATTGGTATTCAGATTGAATTTGATAATGGAATCCTGGGCAGCTATGTATGCCACATGACCCAGTAAACAGATATCCTGCACCGATTGGGTAAACACTGTATGCAGCGGCAGGCTGTTCCCGTTTTCCGGGCTGTAAGACTGAAGTGTGACGAAATCCAGGTAAGGAGGTGTAAATTCAAATTTACCGCTGTTGCCGGTAATTATTTGTTTAACATATGTACTTTGGGCAATCATCAAATAAGGTGAAAAGAATCCAAGACATAATGCAAGTAAAAACAATAGGTTTTGCTTTTTCATAAGGGTTATTTAGCTTGATTAGCAATTACTTTTGACCCGAAAGTAATGGTTGATGCCTATGGCAGGTCTTCTGGCTTGCTCAATCTTCCGAAGTCTTCCCGCCCCTGGCAAGAGGACAGTGACCAATGGATGACGAAAGACATTTAAGAGCTTACAGCTGCGGGAACAGCTCCGGTTTTGAACCGGATTCCCTTTTCACCTGTGCTGATGGTCATCAGGAACAGGAACCATAACATTCACTGCAAAAATACATTTTTTTTTCCTCGTGACTCACCAAAAACAGCAACTTATTTCTTAACCTGTTAATTCACAAAATTATAATAAACTCTTTTTTCTCCGTGGTTCTCTGTGTCTTCTCCGTGGTTCTCTGTGTAATATTGTTTCACAGAGGTACACTGAGAAGACTCAGAGAACCACGGAGAGAATATTATGATAAGGCTATTAACCGGAATTGAGAATAAAATGATTAATTAGTGATATTTATGCGATTTATCTATAATCTTTTGTATCTTTGCAGTCTTCGAATAGATTAGTCATGAAGAAAATGCGTAATTTTGATATTATCTATGCATCATGGAAATAAAAGAAATCAATAACAGGTACAGCAAACTGGCAGAAT
>CAZVNF010000014.1:34666-42299 GCA_964628215.1 uncultured Draconibacterium sp. | reverse complement strand
GATCAATCACCTGGCCCGAAGGGTTCACGGTGATGGTAAAGGTTTGTGAAGGTCCGCCACAACCGATGGTGAGGTTGGTAAAGGTGGGAATAACCGTAATGGTGGCAACTACAGGTTGGGTGGTAGTGTTAATTGCTGTAAATGAACTGATATTACCGGTTCCGGTGGCTCCTAATCCGATGGTAGTAGTGCTGTTTGACCAGATGTAGGTAGTGGTTCCGCCCGAATTAAGGGTTGCAAAAGTTACTGCTGCCGGTGCCCCGTTGCAAACGACCAGGTTGGTCGGATCGGTCACTTGACCAGCCGGGTTCACTGTGATGGTATAGGTTGACACCGGGCCTGCACAGGTATTGGCAATGGGGGTGATGGTTATGGTGGCAACAATCGGTACGGTTCCGGTATTGGTTGCAGTAAATGACTGGATATTTCCGGTGCCGGTCGCAGCAAGACCTATGGAGGGCTCGCTGTTGGTCCATTCAAATGTTGTGCCGGGAAAGGAACTGGTAACAGGTGTACTCACTACATTATCACCATGGCAGAATACCTGTCCTGAAATCGGGTCTGCCGAAGGAATAGGATGCACGGTAACATAGTAGAACACCGGAATCCCAATACAATCACCGATTCTGGGGGTGATGGTGTATTTAACTATGGCGTCGGCAGTAGCTGAATTGATAATCAGATCATTAATAAGGGTGCCTGCCTGGGTGGCCGGGATATTTGTTATTGTGGCAGCCCCGGAGGTTACTACACTGGTCCAGGATGCGGTTGCCCCGGCCTGGGAAAAGATAAAACTGATATCGGCATTCTGCTCCGAACAGATGGACTTTTCCGGAACCGAAGGTAAATTCGTAATAGTAGGCGGAATATTAGCAACAGTCACATCGAAAGAGGTATCTGCCGAACATGGGTCCGTGGTGCTGCGGGTCAGTGTTACGGTATAGGTTCCTGCAGTTGCAAAAGAATGGGTAACTGTGGGTGTGTTTACCGTTACGGGCGGCGTCAGGTCGCCAAAGTCCCAGATCCTGACATCCGTTTCATTCTGATTGATGATCGAAACATCCGTAAAAGTGCTGGGGTTGCCAATACAATTGATGGACGAGGTAAAATCGGGATCGATTTGTGTAAAGGCAACCGTGGATGTGACTTTTTGAATCACACAATTCGGGTAATTGTAAAAGGATACGAGTTTAAGCCGGTACTGATCTCCGGTATTGGCATTATTTATGGTAATTGACGGGCCTGTACCGACCACGACGGGTGTGCAGGTTGTACAGTAAGGGCCGGTCCATTCGTAATCGGCAAATCCCGGAGGACCGGTCATAATTACCTGATTTGACCCCTCACATCCCTGAAAGGATACACTGAGCGAAGTGCAGTATGCCGAGATATAGGCATATCCGAAATGTCCGGTAGGTTCACAGTCCTTAGTTGTGAAAACAATGGTCAACTCTCTTCCATAATCAGAAACGTCAAATGCAAGACCAACCGTGGTCCAATCCTTCCAATAAACAGGCGCACCTGTTCCTGAGCCACCCAGGGTGCTACTCAAATACCATCCTTGCAAATTTGGTTGAGCCCAAACGTAATAATAACCGCAAACGGCATCATAAGGATCACCGGTTATTTTATCGAAAATGTTTATTTCAAAACTGGGCTGTTCCGATTGAATATGATTATTGTCATTTAATACAACGGCATAACGATAGATAAAGAAATCAGACTGAGGACCAATTGTGATGTCATAAGATAGCTGCTCAGCTTGTGCTCCGGTTGAACTGTTCCCAAGTCTGGCAGAAAATGCCTCACCGGGAAATACGGTAGATAAAGTGACTGCCCCTCCTCCTGTTGCACCATAAGGGTCAATGGTGCCGGGTGCAGCAATGATGAGATGCCGTTCAGGAGGAGAAGTAACAAATCCGATATTCTCCGCAGGATTATAAAAAGTGCCATAATGCCCCACCCAGTTGGTAAAATCCCCCATAGAGAAATTTGAATTTGGGCAGGAGGTTCCACCACTTGCCGGGCTGTGCCCAAATTCCGTCCACGGAATTGGGGAAGGTTTGCTTTCATGAAAACGAGGCTGAAGCAATGTGTATGGCTGAGCCTGTCCGCTGACAAAGTTGAAGAAAATAGTCGATAAAAGTGTCAGGTATAAATAATATTGAAAGGGAAAATGTGCACTTTTTGTGTAAAATGTTCTCATCTAAGCGGGGAATATTGTGACATCTGAAAATTATTTAGCTCCTGAACAGTTTTTTTGTAAAATTACAACTTTTTTTGCACCCTAACAAATTGTCGCAGTTCTTTATACGCAATCAAATTAATTCTCAATTCTTAAAGATTGTGGTAACAAAAAGCCAGTTACGCCTGCTTTTTTTAATCTTTTACACACCTCACCGGGAATGCATTTGCCTTGGAACTTTCGTATACAGAAACCGATGGGTTTATGGAATTCAACCCACGGGCAACAGGTTTTCCTCCCGACAGGGTGGAAGTCCAGAACATGGATGCAGCCGGGCTCCCGGATGTAAAGGACCATGTGCTGTTTTGATAAAAGGTTCCGTTTGTTAAGGCATGAAATCCATTGGTGTATTCCAGGTAGTCTCCTCCAACTCCGTCGCCCGGCGACATCGATGCAACGACATCAATAAGTGCCTGCCATTCTGCTGATGTGGGAACATGCCATTCCGGGGGGCAAAGTCCCTGAACAGTTTGCCCTGCAGAAGGAACCTGGTATTGCATCAGTTCATCCCATTGATAAAACCCGCCGGAAACGGCACAGGTTGCATCATTGGCTGGGCAATACTTTTCTGGAACGCAATTGTCGCTCTGAGGCTGTAAATCCGAAAGCATCGGATTGGAGTAGTTTAAATTTGTCACCATCCAGCAACGGCCTCCGATACTTAAAGCACTGTATTGCTGTTGATCCCTCCGGTCTTTGAAAGTCGGGGGACAGGTGAGGAGATTGCTCCCTGCAACTACATTGATTGGAACCGCAGAGGTGGTGTTGACGCAGGTGTTCACATCAGTATAGGAATACGTGATCTGATAGGAACCTGGTGTGAGCATCATGGGGTTGAATATACCTGTAGCAGAAAGTACCCCGTTTATATAATATTGCCCGCCATCTGGTATGCCTCCTTTCAGGGCGAATGACTTTGAAGAAGTAGTAGTTGCAGGATCGTTGCAGGCAGATAATGAAACAAATGGCAGGGCATGAACTGTAACATGATGAGCCGGAGAGGGTAGCCCTGAAGCACATCCTGTTTTATTTCCCTTAACGTAAAGATTCCCGCTGAGTGCTGCCGGGCCGAAAGTAACGAAAACGCTGCTGGTTCCGTTGTTGGTAATAGAAACATCTGCCGGAGGATCATACCACCAGGTATAGCTGTCGGAGTTATTTATGGGCGGTATCGTAAAGTTACGGGAGAGTGTCCGGCATGATTCTGTAGGGCCGAAAATTGTACCTGCACCATCGGGTATCAAATTCAGTGACACAGGTAAACTGGTAACCGGCGATGAGCATACCACGCCCGGGGCATAGGTTATGCTCTCGACCACACTTACTGATACAGGGTTGGAATTACCCCATGAAACAGTAATATTGTAATTCGTACCTGATAGAGGTGTTCCCCCGGTAACTGACCAAAGATAGGAATGGTTAGCCTGAGATCCTCCAAGGGTGTATGTAACTGAAGTATTTCCGCAAGGTGAAGGCTGATTTGAAGTAATGGAAGGGTATGGTGCCGGGTTTATAATGATATTTTTAACCGGTGTGGTAGCGCTGCAACTGGTTGAATGGCTCTGGTCAGTTTCTGTCATCAGAACCGTTCCCGATGGACCTGGGCCCCAGTCAACTGTGATGGAATAGGTGGGGTTACCTGTAAATGACACAGCACCTGTCACCGTCCAAAGATAATCATGGCTGGTGAGGTTGGTGCTGTTTTGGTATACAGAACCCGATTGATCATAGCAAACCTGTGTTGGGCCACTGATAACAGGATTAGGTAGTGGATTGACATAGATTTTATAATCTGCCGGAGCTCCCGGGCAGGTCATTCCGCTCTGTGAGGATGGGATAATATGGTAATTGACAAAACCCCTCTGGGTATTAGAAGCATTGCTGATCGTCTGAACGGGAATATTCCCGGTGCCGGGTGTTACCTGGAAACCGGTAATGTCTGCTGATGAAGGGGTGGCCGTCCAGGTATAGGTTGTAGGATCAACATTGGCCGCCAGTTCAACGAGTTCACTGGCATCTCCCGAACATATTTCCTGCTCCAGAGGGAAATTGATTACCGTCGGGCTGGGATTAACCTGAACCTGGTAGGTAGTGAAAGGTGTACCAGGGCATCCTGATATAGAAGGCGTTATGGTGTAAGTGACAAACTTTGGCACAAAATCCGTATTGGATATGGCGGTCAGGGGAATTGGATTCCCGTTGATCACGGTACCCGGGCATACCGGAATGCCGGTCTCGCAAATAACCGTCCAGCCATAGTCAACAGTAAGTGCGGTTACATTTGAACTTAACGGAACAGATTCGGTTTGTTCCCCTGAACAAATGATCTGCGAAGTAATATTGTTTACTGTAGCTACTGGATTTACAATCACATCAAAATTGGAAGATTGTCCCTGACAGCCATTGGCATAAGGTGTAATATGATAGGTAACGGTTGCATCATTGTTGATCGTATTGGTCAGAATGTCGCTGATCGCACTGCCTGTAATGGTAGTTAACGGGAAGCCCCCGGCCGCTCCAGGCGGGGTGCATGAAGCGGTCCATTCAAAATAAGGATTTCCGGGATTAATTATATCCATGGAAAGGGTTAAATCGAAGGTTGTTCCGGAGCATATTGGCAGCGATGCAGCATTGGTTAAATGGGCTACAGGATTTACTATCACAGAATAACTCGTTGGCGCTCCTTCGCAATTATTGGCGAACGGGGTAATTTGATAAGTTACAGTGGCCGGTTCTAAGGTGCTGTTGACCAATACATCTGAAATGCTACTCCCGGTTACCGGTGCAAGTGGAAAACCGGTTACCGAACCAACCGGAAAACAGGAAGCGGTCCAGGTGAAATATTGATTGGTTGGATTGACTACATCTGATGTCAATGTAACTCCAAAAGTGCTTCCTGAGCAAATCGGACCCGGTGCCGGGTTTGACAAATGGGGGGTAGGATTCACAATGACCGGATACACTGTGGCAGGTGAAGAACAGAAATTGGCAGTGGGTACAATATAAAAATCAACGGTGGCCGGGGAGGTATTTGTGTTGCTGATGGTAGCTTGAATATCTCCGTTACCTGACAATAGAGGGGATACAGTAACTCCGAAGGGTACAGAATAAACATTCCATTCAAAAGAAGTACCGGCAATACCTGACGATAAACTGATGTTAGCCTGATCCTGTGAACAAATGCTGAGCGTGGCGGGAGTTGCAATTAAATTGGGCAGCGGCTTGATGTCCAGCACCAAGTCCTGCGATACTCCGCTGCAAACGGTAGAAATGGGTGTGATATGATAGGTTACGGTTCCCGGAATAATCCCGGTGATGGAAATCGGGTCAAAAATAGCATTCTGATTCACCTGCCCCGGCGGACAGGAAACAAAAATTGCCGGGGGATTGCAATCAACAGTCCACGAAAACAGGGTGTTCGGGGTGTTGGCGGTGAGAATTGCTGAAAAAGTCGCCCCTGAACATTGAGGAGGTGGTGGTGGGTTTGTAAGTTGGGGAATCGCATTGACAGTGATGCTTGTTGGGGTACTCCATGGCCCGAAAAGGCAATCTGCATTCCAACCCCTCACCTTGATCTGCCCGCTTGTTGCATTGGCAGCAAAATCAAGGGTTGCAGAAGTGCCCGAGGGATTTGGAGGATTAAATACTGCACCGGTACCGGTATATTCCCAAGTAAAGGAGGTGCCATTTGATCCTGCCGGAATGGTATAGGTTTTACCTGTTTCCCCGGCACATACTTCCTGGTCCCCTGACGGAGCTTCGGGAGTTTCCGGGAACCGGTGTACAACAAAACTCGGCCATTGATAGGTCGAATACACTGCGTACCAATAGGTATTCATAGTATTTTCGTTGCCATAGCTGCATTGTCCCGGGTTTCCGTTGGATGATGACCAACTGTGGCATCCGGTACTGCCCGGGCAGCCGGTATAATTCGAAATGGGCGTTGGAGGGGGAGGAATAGAGGGAGGAAACCCAGCGCATCCTGACGATACGGTAATTTGTGTGTCATCCCAGTACATTTTCAGCAATCCTCCTGCTGGTCTTACCAGATTAACAATAAGCCCGCCTGTATTGGCTTCCACATCATAAACCGGGAAATTGGTTAATCCAAGGATATAGGTAACCGTAATATTAAAGATGGTACCATTCGGAACCGGGATTAATAGTCCGTTCAGGCCGTTCCAGGTGATGGAATTGGCTCCCAGGGTAACTGCCTGTGAAATAACAACATCTTCAGCCTGAACACCTGGTAAAGGATTTATATCGAGCAGGATGTCCACGTCCCCGGCCTTGGTCACATTGAACGTTATGGTGGCTGTGCCATCACAATTCCACGTTACGAGCAGGTCTGACAGTTCGCCGAGCGTTCCTGTAGGATATTCGGTGATATCCGGATCGTTCAGAAATATTTTATACTGGGGAACGACATGTTTGCCATTCACCGATTTGCGGGTGTAAGTACCGGCGGGCGTGGTCGGACACCCCATCTGGTTGCAGGCAACAGTAAAGGTAATTCCCTGCAATCCGTTCAGGGCCATAGAGGAAACCAGTCCATCATCGGTATAAATATAATAGGTTCCATTTGATGACCCTGGATCGGTTCCGGTGTCAAACTGCCAGGCTTTGGACCAAACGCGCCCGTTTATCGGGGTATTGCCGGCATTAGTGACAGTGATGTCAAACCAAAGCAGGGTTGTGGTTCCGCTGAATTCAATGAAGTAATCGCCTGTCATCAGAGGAGTGTAGGATAACGCATCGTAGCCTGTCGCACCCACTGCCTGACTGGGGCCTGCATAGGCCTGGTCATAAGTTGTAATAAAACCAGGTCCGGTAGTCGGAATGTTTGTAGGCCCAACCACGATCGCACCAGTTGGGTCTTTAATCCGGAATTGCCGGTTAGTGACAGTCTCCTTATTGAATCCGTAATAAATAATTTCTCCCACCTCTTTGACATGAATATTTAACCTGTTCTCCGGCGGGCATGAATAATAGGCAAAACCAACCAGGTTACCGGTTGGGGAACCTGCTTGAATTTTCTCAATACCGGTATTTGCCGGCATAATTTGTTTGGTGCCCTCAGAATACCCGAAAATACTGTAAAATAAGGAAAATATAAAGGTGAAAACTGAAAATTTACATGTCATACTTTGATCAATATTGGATATTGAAAGTATTCCTGAGCATATAAAACAATGCACAAAAATTCATGCTATAAAGTTACGATTTTTTCCAACCTAACAAGCCATATCATGCCTATTTTTAGGAAGAAATGACATTAACACTCTTATACGACAAGAAAAATCTGAAAAGTTGCCTGAGAGTGGATAAAAAAGGTAAACGGGTAAACAGGAAAACTTGTGGACAAGTGGACAAGTGGACAAGTGGACA
>CAZVNF010000014.1:11473-34566 GCA_964628215.1 uncultured Draconibacterium sp. | reverse complement strand
GTAAACGGGTAAACAGGAAAACTTGTGGACAAGTGGACAAGTGGACAAGTGGACAGGTGGACAGATGTGTTTTCGGATTAATCTTTGACACACCTCACAGGGAAGGCATTGGCCCTGGAACTCTCATATAAAGAAACAGAGGGATTCTGGGTGTTGAGTCCGCGGGCGATCGCTTTGCTTCCTGAAAGGGTTGAAGTCCAGAACATGGTTGCGTTAATAGTGCCGGAGGAGAATGACCAGGAGTCATTCAGATAGTAAATACCTTTGAGCATGGCATCAAATCCTGTGGGATTCGGGTATTTGAGGTAACTCCCGGCAATTCCGGCTCCCGGAACCGGAAACGGCATGTTTGCAACAAAATCCATCAGTTGCTGCCATTCGGAATCAGTGGGTACATGCCATCCCGGCATGCATAAGTCCTGGAAACCAGCAGAGGGATTCTCATACTGCATTAGTTCGTCCCATTGATACATCATGTCATTTCGGGTACATTGAAGCGGATCTGGCTGCAAACAGTATTTTTCGGAATTACTATTGTCAGATTGTGGAATTACCTGGCTTGTCAGGGCTCCGAAATCGAGATTTGACGCGATCCAGCATTTTGCAGAGGCCCCGGTCCCTGCCTGGAAAGTTTCATAAGTCAGGCCATTGTTTCTAACATCTTTTATCGTACTTGTTCCACACTGTACAAAGGAGGGAGGAGATTTAACCTGGATGGTCAGTGTTGCGGTATTTTCACACTGGAAATGATTGGTATATGTATAAGTAATTACTTTATTGCCTGCTCCCCCGGCGTTTTTGGGATCAAACACTTCCTGGTCTGAAAGAGCAACTCCATCCCTGGAGTAAACCCCTCCGAGCGGCAACCCCCATTTCATCCGGATAAGCCTTCCTGATGTAGTGGTAATGATGTCATCGCACAATTTTACAGTTACAACCGGCCTGGGTTTTACCGTGAGAAATTGGATGAATTCAGGTCCGTCCCCGCAACCGTTTTGCCCTTTGACATGAATTTCAGCCGGACCGGTGTAAGTGTCATAGAAAGTTATTGTGACTTCATTGGGTAAAAATGGATTTTGAAGTAGGGTGGAGGCTGCGTTCGAAGGCACTACACTCCATAAATAATCGCTCGCATTGGCAGCCGGGGGTATTGAAAATACATGGGAAGCCCCCTGGCATACTGATGAAACAGCAGGAGATACCGGGCCGGCCTGCGAAGGGACGGGTTTGACCAGGATCGGTTTTATTGCCTGACCGGCACAGCCTTCGGGTGACATATATTGATAAGTGATTTGGTGCACTCCCACTCCTGCCAGCGAAGGAATGAATTCATTTGCAACTACCCCGGTTCCGGTATAATTACCTCCTTCCGGCGTTCCATTGTTCAGCGGGATGGGGGCATCATTGATGCATGCGTCAGGGAAATCGGCAAGTGTGACAACCGGGGCTGTATTTACATGAATGGTAAGAGTCGCGTTATTGGTGCATACAGCAGGCGGGGGTGTTGAATAGGTATAGGTGATCGTGTGTGGACCTGCCGCAGCGGTTTGGGGATTAAAGGAGGTGATGGGAATTCCGTTTTCCAGGTAGGTTCCTCCCGCCGGAGAGCCGCCTTCAAGCTGGATAACCTGTTCATCGGAGCAAAGGTCAATCAGGTTGGGAGTTACCGTAACAACAGGCGGTGGTACAATTGTGATTGGAAATGCCGGAGAAGGTGCAGGACCGGCTCCACAGGCAATATTATTTCCTGTAACGGTTAAATTGCCCGACGTTGAATTGGGTCCGAAGTCGATGGTTACTGAAGGGCCATTGCCGTGTACCACATAATCGGAACCGGTAAAAGTCCAGGTATAGGTGGTGGAATTGGGATCTGGTGTCACAGAAAAAACTTTTCCGAAACTTCCGGCGCAGAAGGCATTTTCGGGTGCGGTTATCGCACTGAGGGGCTGTGGGGCTCTTTTTTCAATAAAAGGTTCGGCGGCGACTAATGAAGTACTGGCCGAATACCACCAGGTATTGATGGTGTTATTGTCACCAATACTTATATCCCATGTATGGCAGCCGGTAACAGGCAATAAATAATTGCAACCACCCGGCGGTGACAGCAATCCGCCGTTAATGAGGTGGTCATCCCATTCGAGCGGAGGATCAGGGGTGCCGGGAGGCTTGGGACGGATCAGCTCAACTATAAAGCCAGATGGATTGGCTTCAACATCGTAAATGGGGAGGTTGGTCAACCCATTGATATAGGCGACCGAGACGATGATGCTTGTTCCATTTACGACGGGCTGGCCAAGCCCGTTAATTCCGTTCCAGGGAATCTGGGTAGGACCGGCCACCAGGAAGTCCCAGGGAATTTCTACATCTATGGGTTGCACTCCGGGTGTCGGGTCAATATCCAGGAGCAGGTTAACCTTGCCTGGTTTCGTCACATTTACTGTAAATAAACCGGTGCCGTTGCAATTGGCTTCCAATCCAATAGGCGGAACAATACTGCCCAACTGTCCGGTTGGGAAGGTATATGTTGGATTAGCAGGGTCATTATCAGGATTGTTGAGGAAAATTTTATATTGCGGGGATTTGAATTTTCCATACCTCGACCTCCTGTTGGTCAACCAGTCGGTACTTGCAGGATCGGTGCCGTTCTGATTACAAAAAACCGTGAAAACAAACGGGTCCATGCTGTTAAAATTTATGGACGTTACAATTCCATCATCGGCATAAACATATAGTTTTCCCAAAAACGAGTTGCCTGTTGCATCAGCTGTGAACTGCCATCCTTTCGACCAAACTCTGCCGGGAATGGCAATATTTGCCGGGCTGGCTACCGTAATATCAAAATACTTAAACTTGCATCGGTCTGCACTTCCGGTGTAACGGAATTCGAAATAATAATCTCCCTGCATGGTGGCAGTCAGTGATTTTGCATTATAGCCGGTTGTACCCACTACCTGGCTCGGCCCTGCCACCGCCTCGGAAAATGACCCGATATATCCCGGTCCACTCGTTTGCAGTAGAAATTCCGGAGTGATTATGACCCCGGAAGGTGCGGTAATCCGGCAATAAGCGAAGGAGATGGGCACATCATAATTGCCAAGCCGGTCGCCAAATCCATAATAGATGATCTCCCCGGCATTGGCCACACGAACATGCAATCGGTAAGGTTCTGTTTTATCATATAATCCAAAATCGGTAAAGGTCGACATGATCTGCATTTTCCCATGCCCTTCATCGCTCATTAAAATCTGGGCAGTGCCTTCCCCAAACGCCTTAACCGTACAAAAAAACAGGAGTATCAGACTTAACTCCAGCGTTTGTGCATACTTGGATTTCAATGGATTATGATTAGTGATTTGTCAGATGACCAATTAATGTTACGAAGTTAACAATTCTCTGTAACATAACAGACCCCGGCTAAAAAGTTTTTTATATTTAATCCTGAGGTTACCAATCTCTGACGCATCGAACGAACAATGCATTCGCCCTGCTCGACAGGTAGCTGGATATGCTTGGAGTTGCAGAGTTGAGTCCATAAGCCAGGGCGGTTGCATCTGAACCGGGATGCGTTGTCCAGAACATGGAGCCCTTTATAACACCGTCCATGAAAGACCATGACTGACCAAAATAATTTATCCCGGCTGTGAGTCCGTTAAAACCGGGAGCAGTTCCTGTTGTTTTAAAGAAACCGCCAGCCAGTGCCTCACCCTGGTATTCACCAACCAGATTGTCCCATTCTGTTTTTGATGGCACATGCCATTCAGGGGGGCACAGACCCTGCACTCCCTCAGCAGTATTGTATGCAAGCAGTTCATCCCATTGATAGGCCCCGCCCGACTCATCGCATTGGAGGGCATTGCCATCCGGACAGTGTTTTTCTGCAACACAGTTATCTCTTTGAGAAACCATTCCTGAAATGACCGTTCCAAAATTCAGGTTCTTTGCCATCCAGCATTTAGCCGATGAACCGGTTCCGGCAAGAAAAGTAGGATAGGACTGTCCATCCCGGATGTCGGTAAACATGGCTGTTTGACATGGCTGATTGCCGGCCGGATAAACCCTGATCACTTCCCCTGCAGTTGCATCACACCCATATGTATTTGTATATCTGTACGTAATTGTATATGGGGCACCTCCCGAAGCAGGGATAACCTCATTGCTGGCTGGATTGAACAGGTAATTTCCGGTTCCGGGCGGGGATTCAGAAACTCCTGTTCCTTCATATACCCCTTCTGCACCAAGCGGGAGCCCGCCTTTCAATATGATGGGTTTCCCGCTTTTTGTGGTTTTCAGGTCGATGCAAGTTGTTAAATTCACGATGGGCAAAGGGTTGATCAGAATGTTGAAAGGTATTGAAAACCCGCTGTTTCCGCAATCACCGGATGTTATGAATTTCAGTTGCGCAGGTCCTGAAAAACTTTCACTCCAGTTGACTACACAGGTTTGCCCTGTGCCAACGGCATTCCCGGCTGAACCTGGTAAAACAGTCCATAAAAAGGAGGTTCCCAGCGGGTCAGGATTTTGCAGGGTATAGGCAACTCCCTGGTCGGCCTGGCACAGAACACTGTTGCCTGAAATGGTGCCCTGTGCAGTCGGGAGCGGAATTACCTGCTGAAACTGTTGTGCTGAACTGGTGCAGCTATTGGCATCAGTATATGAATAGGTGATCTGGCTGCCACCAGGAGCCAATGACGGACTGAAAATTCCCGCTCCTGTTACCCCGGTTCCTGAAAATTGACCCGATGATGGATTACAATATCCGGTTAAATCCACCGAAGGCGTTGAAATACAGGCAGGATTCAATATGTTCATCGTAACAACCGTAGCCGCATTGACAGTAAGATTCGCGGTGGCCATATCAACACACCCGTCAGGGGAGGTAAAAGTGTAAGTAATCGGTACAATACCTGCTCCATTGGCAATTGGATCAAATACTCCGTTGGAAACCCCTGTGCCTGCATAAATTCCCCCTGCAGGTGTACCTCCTTCAAGCGGATAAGCAGGCATATTGCTGCAAACCGCCGGTAAAGCAAGCGAAACTGGTGGAAGTGGATTCACCGTTACCGGGAGACTCTGTTGAACCGCACAGCCATATTGGTTGACACAACTCAGGGAAATCGTCTGGCTGCCCGTTGTAGCCCAGTTAATTGTGACAGAAGAAGTTCCCTGGCCGGAAATTGTACCTTCCGTCACACTCCAGTCATATGCTGAAAAATTTGCAGTAGTGTTATAGGGCACATTTATTTCATTGATACACACCGAAGCGTCACCGGTAATTTCGGGTTCAAGAAGCGGATGCATGTATATATTTATGTCATCCTGGAGCGTACAATTCTGGCCGGTTACACTGCATCTGTAATGACCGGCAACGGAAACTGTCAGGTTCTGGGTGTTCCCGCCGATCAATGTCCATATCCCGCCGATCTCTTCTTCCCATAAATAAGTTGTCCAGCCTTCTCCGCCATTTATCGTGGCAGATGACCCTGGACATATGGTTTGATCTACCCCCAGGTTTATACTGCTGAAATAACTGAAGTAACCATATTCTGCACTTCCGCCAAGCATGTTGATAATTCCCAGGTGAAACTTCCCGTTGTCGTTGGTTAAAAGATGGGAAGCGCCAGCGGAAAGCTGAGCGGCGGAAAATGATTTCCTTGTATATACCCACTGTCCACCCGTGCCTGAAACAGGTTGGAAATCAGAAGCCTGAATGACCAATGGATCCCCATCCATTTTAAATGCACCCTGGTTTCCATCCAAAGTAAGGACCATGAGTGAAAAACTGTTATTGGATGTCCGGAAAAATCCGATTTGCCTCGATCCGGTGCAGAATACCTGGGGAAGCAGCGATGCTCCGCATTCACCGGGATAACCGGAAAGATGCATGACATAAACCGGATCGGAGGTTTGTATGTAGGCAGTAGAGGAGGTTGCAGGAAACGGGTAGGTGCAGAGTTCTCCGGTGCTGATCGTTTGATAAAACACCCCGTCAATATTGACTGTTGTATTGTTGGTTATACCCAGGATAAACACCTGTTCTTCATTATCTCCGGGAGTATTATTGGCATACCCCTTGATGGCAATATACTCTGAACCGGCAATGGTTACAGGAATCAATTGATCTCCGATAACATCCCATCCGCCGGTTTGGACGGAATCATCTGCCCAGGTTACCGCAACCGGTTTATTCGATACTATATGCGAGCCGGCAAGGGTGTTGGCAGCCCCCTGGTGAATTGCACGTACGCTGTAGGTTTCGCCGCGATCCAACGTAATGTCGATCGGAGTATTTGCAGAATATCCCGTTACATCATCGGTGGGGGTAATGGTGATCAGGGTATTGTCCTCCGTAGCCACAATCTCAAAAGATTCAAAATCATCAGAATAGGCGAAATTTGGATAACTGTTTTGAGAAATAATATAAAATTGAAGTCCAAGAGCATTCTGCCCCTTCAGGGAAAATATGCCGGGATTACTTGAATTGGCCTCCTCGTAATAAGCTGTTACAAGGTTGTCGGTGGTTAATAATATCCCGCAGGTGTTGATCCTGTCGGGAGGGCTGTTTTCAATTTGTGACTGAAAAGCAGTTAAAGGAATTGTAAAAGTTGTATTGGGCCCGATGTTTCCGGTGATAGGGATAAATGAAGCATCGGCAGGCATGGTCAGAACAAAGTTGACGGGATCACTCATGCTTGACAATCTGATGAAAATCGGATTGTCCCCGTGAGTCTGCGATAGGTCAGGCGCAACAAACCAGAACTGGTTATCGATCTGGGAAAAAAGTTTCCCGGATAACAGAAAGATTGCAAGAATGACAAATATCTTCTTCACCGTTTCCGGGTTTTCTTATTTTTGTGTAAAATTAATGTAAAAAACGATGTATACCCGGAAAGAACACGATTTAATCGGTGATATGGCGATTCCTGAGAATGCACTCTATGGAATCCATGCTGTAAGGGCCAAATCGAATTTCCCAGACCAAACAATTTTTCATATTGAGTGGTTTAAATCGCTCGGGTTGGTCAAAAAAGCATGCTATCAAACCGCCGAGGCATATGAACGGGCAATGCAGGAAAAGTATGGTGCCCATTCAGGGTCATTTGCCGTGGATCATTCCTCATTCCCTTATTTTACTTATTTGATCCATGCCGCGGCTGAAATTGCCGATGGTGATCATTTCGATGCATTCATCGTACCTGCATTGTCAGGCGGAGCAGGTACCAGTATCAACATGAATGTGAACGAGATCATTGCCAATGTGGCCCTGCAGAACCTGGGGGAAAAACCGGGGAGCTATCACATTATTGACCCCATTGAGCATGCCAATGTTTTTCAGTCAACCAATGATGTGGTACCCACGGCACTCAGGGTGGCAGCCATGTTGCTGCTGCAGGAACTCGAGAAAGCGATCAATTCGCTTCGTTTTGTTGTTGAGCAGCATGAAACCACGCATCAAAATGATCTCAGGATCGGTTATACACAGATGCAGGAAGCTGTACCCACTTCGTTCGGCAAACTGTTCAGTGCTTATTCTGAAGCGCTTTCCCGCGATTGGTGGCGGGTCTCAAAGTGTTTCGAGCGAATAAAAATGGTCAATCTCGGGGGAAGCGCCATTGGTACGGGAATGGCAGTGCCACGTTATTTCATAATGGAAGCAATCGGGCACCTGCAGCAACTTACCGGATTGCCGGTTACCCGGAGTGAGAATCTTGCTGATGCTACCAGTAACCTGGATTCATTTGTTGAGGTGCATGCTACCATAAAAGCACATGCAGTGAACCTTGAAAAGATGGTTTCTGATATCCGGCTCCTCTCTTCTGATCTTACTGCGATTTTCTCTCAAAACATGAATAACCCGGCACGGGTCGCTCGTCACAGCATAATGTCCATTCCCCGCTGTCAGTCCGGCAGTTCCATTATGCCCGGGAAAATCAACCCGGTAATTCCTGAATTTGTGATCAGTGCAGCTCACCGCATCTATGCCAATGATCAATTGATCAGCTCCCTTTGCGGGCAGGGCTGCCTCGAACTGAATGCGTATCTCCCTGCCATCGGGCATGCCTTCCTGGAAAGCTTAAAATTACTCATCGCCTGCAATACCACAATTCAGAAAAACCTGATGGAGGGCTTGCTGGTATTTCCTGCAGAAAGTAAGGCCTCGTTGTTTCTCAGCCCGTCCATAACAACCGTATTACTGCCTGTGCTTGGCTACCATAAAGCCACGGATATTGCCAGGTACATGAAGGAAAACGGAACTGACGTTTTCGAAGCAAACCGGAACCTTGGGCTCCTTTCTGAAGAAAAGCTGAACTCACTTCTGAAGCCGGAGAACTTGTTGAAACTGGGCTTTACCGCTGCGGATCTGGCCTGAATACCTGCAATTGTTCGAGATAAAGAGGGATGTTGCAGGTTATCTGCCAATTTCCCTGAATAATCCATAGATGATTGGGTTTCCGGTTCGCACCCTTACCGTGAAATTATCCATGACGTAAGGTGATTTTACCGGGTTCCATATATAGGCAGTAAAAACAAGACGGTGGTGGCGCAGTTCAATGTCACTCATACGCAAGGAGTGAAACACGCGTCCCTGGTGTCCGGGTTTTACGAAATCATTCACGGGGATGGCACTCCATTTAATATCCCTTCCATCGGAGGTAACTGTTAAAACCAGCCATGCCCCGGGAAAAACCGGGGGTGTTCGTACATCGATTGAAATATCAATCACGTCATTTTCAGAATGTACCAGGCTTCGCAGGGAAGTTGAATAGGTTGGGCTGAATTCCTGACCCGCATCAATCACATAGGATTTCTCCCCGTCAATAACCAGGGAGTCAGTACACCTTTTCCCGTTCATTGAATTCCATTCTGGCAAACCCGGCTCGAATGTGTTGGTAATGGAATAAAAATATTCACCGGATGCCTTTTCAGGCCTGATTTTCGAGAAAAGGTAAAAATCACCCCCGCAATATGATTTGTGCTGAAGGAGGTAAGGATATGCATCCAGCATTAAAGCGTAATTTTCCCAGCTGGTGGATGAAAGACATCCAAACGCCAGGAAATCTGTTGTATTGGAGTTCAGGTAATCAAGCAACCGCCCCCTGCCGCCAAGGTCCTCTAAATAGCTGAACGGCAGTGAAGAGCTGTGCAGTTTACCCAGATAATATGGGTTAATCTCCTTTTTTGTATCAAGGATCACCTTACAATGGGCTGCCCCAAGCGAGTCAACCGCTTTTTTCGATTCCATCACGATTTCACGGTAAACTCCTTTGTAAAACAACTTGTAATGCTGCCTTCCGAAGATTAATGACGGAATGACAATCGCTCCAATGAGGGTGATAAGGATGATTTTATGCTGAAACTTCGGGGTTTTAAAATACCCGAAAAGCACAAATAAAAGAAATGGAAAGGAAAAAATCAATACGGAATATTGTAGTACGGAACTCCGGTATTTTGAATAAAAAAAGCCTGCCAGGTAAGGGAGGATAAACCATACCAGGGAAATGAGGATGAACTTCATATTCACTGCCGGTCTTTCCTGATACCAGTATAGCGACAGGCTGATCAATATAATGATTAACAGGTAAATATATACTGAAAACTGGAAGATATACTGCAGGTAATCAAAGATAAAATCATACCTGGGTTTGCTGAGCCAGCCCTCGATGCCGCCAATGCCAATCTGGTAAAGGAGGATTGGCAGATGTGGGAGATACAATAGAATGACCAGCAATCCGCCGGCAATATATTGCCGCATTTGTGAACGGGGACAAAAAAACACCCCGGTAACGCCAACCATTAAGGCAAACAACATGCTGAAGTGGTGGTTATAGGCGCATAATGCCGCGGATATGACATATCCTGCAAGATTCAGATAGTATTTCCTTTGAGGGTAAAAAAGTACTCGGGTCCAGAAATAAACCATCATCAATGCAAAAAACAACCCGCTTGCATAAGGCCGGGCAATCTGGCTGTACATAACCGGGAATTGGAGAAAGGAGACGAATGAAGCTGCCATGAGCCCCACCGTTGGGTTAAACCAATCTTTTCCGATCAGGTAAATAAGCCATATGGAAAATAATCCAAAAATAATAAACGGGGTTTTCAAAACCGTTTCTGACACTCCAAAAATCTTTACCAGGTAAAACAGAAACACCTGAACACCTGCAGGATGGCCATCTATTTTTACTCCTTTGTCTATCAGTTCACCAAATGTGGAAAACTGTGTGCGCAGGATGGCGCTGAATTCGTCATGGGTAAAAGGAATTTCTGATAAACGATAAAACCGCAGCAGGGCGCCGACAAGTAAAATCATTAAAATCAGTGTATTGTCTGTAGCAAACCGCTTGAAAAATTTCAACATCGGAACGATCAATAATCGTGTAACCTGTTACCCGTCACCCAATAGTGTGACTTTCCAGGCTATTTTGTTTTATCCGGAAAAGGTGGCATCCCCGGCAGCTCTTTTGGCCAGGATTTCAATTCTTCCTTCATCAGTTCAATGGCTTTGTTCAGCTGCTGATCCTCTCCTGAATATTCTTTCGCCGGGTCATTGTCTAACTCAATATCCGGGTCAACGCCATGACCTTCGATAATCCAGTTTTTGCCTTCGGTGTCGTAGGGAGCGAACTCGGGACGCATCAACTGTCCGCCATCAATAAAAGGCAGTGACCCCCTGATGCCAACAACTCCTCCCCAGGTGCGCTTCCCGATGGCTTTCCCGATTTTCAGTTTTTTGAACTGGTAGGGGAAAAGGTCACCGTCGGATGCTGAATAATTGTCGATCAGAATGCACTTTGGCCCCCATTGCATTTCAAGCCTTCCGGGTGCTGCTTCTGTATTCCTAGCCATTCCGATCATGGTCATTTCACGGTTAAGGCGTTCAATGATCATTGGAGAAACATTGCCTCCTCCGTTTCCACGGTCATCTATGATCAAAGCCCGTTTGGTCAACTGCGGATAAAAGTGTTTTACAAATTCATTCAGCCCTTCAACCCCCATATCGGGAATGTGCAGGTAGCCGATTTCCCCGTTGGTGGCATCGGATACCTTTTTAATATTGTTCTGAACCCAGTTGTAATAGTACAGACCTGATTCAGTGTCGGTTGGAATCACAATGACTTTACGGGCTCCTGCTTCCGATGCGGTCGAATTCACGGTTAATTCCACCTGAACGCCTGCTTTGTTCACCATGGCGATATTCATGTCATTCCAATCCTTTGTCGATTTTCCATTGATGGCAATGATAAAATCACCTTCCTTCACATCTACCCCCACCTCGGTAAGAGGGGAGCGGGCCTCCGATGTCCAGTTTTCACCTTTTAAAATCCGTGAAATCTTATAGTATCCGGAACCATCACGCTCAATTTTAGCTCCAAGCAACCCCAGCTTAATGCGATTGGGCGTGGGTTTATCGCCTCCGCTGACGTAAGAGTGCCCGATGCTGATTTCTCCAATCATCTCGCCGATGACGTAATTCAGGTCGTTGCGGTTGTTCACATAAGATACCAGTGGTTCATATTTTTTGCCTATGTTGTCCCAGTTAACCCCCTGCATGTTTGGTGCATAGAGAAAATACTTCATCTGTCGCCACGATTCACGATAGATCTGTCCCCATTCCTCTTTCATGTCGACCATAACTTTCATGTTCCCCAGATCGCTCCAGTCCTTAACCTCAATTTTCCCTCCACGGGGAAGGTCAATTACCCCATACTTGCTGTGATCTCCAACCACCATTTTATTATTGTTGGCGGAAATTTCATACAAGCCAAAGTCCCCCAGGTTTGTCTCTTTCTTCTCTTTTAAATCGAACGTCATCAGTCCTCCCTGACGTCCGCCGCGACCCCCTTTGATGTAATATACGTTATTGCCAATACAACTGATGTTGAAATAGTTGCCTGCTTCAATAGGAAGTGCCAGTATCCTGTCAATAATACCATCCGGGTCAACTACTACCTGGATGTTCTTTTTTGCATCTTCCTCTTTTTTTGCCTCTGTCTGAACTTTCTCTTCTTTTTTTCCTGTACCGGCATCATTCTGCGGATTTACACTTACCCCGACTTCATCATTTTCCGGTGCAAACGGGTTGGGTGTCGCTTTGGCCAGAGGAATTAAATATACTTTAGTCATGTCCGAATACGAGTGGTTCCATTCAGTCCAGCTGTAGGTTGGGTTGAAATCACGATTTGAAGTAAAGACAATGAATTTCCCATCGCTGCTGAAACTGCCGCCATCGGAATCATACCAGTTGTCTGTTGCTGCAGTTTTACTTTTGTTATCGAGGTTGTAAAGATAAATTCGTGAGGTTGACCGACGGTTTGGTAAGGTATATACAACCCATTTGCTGTCGGGAGACCAGTTGTAGTTGTTGAATTCCCAGTTTGTCGACTGGTCAATCAGGGTAACGGCCTTTGAGTCAATATCCACATACTGAAGTTTGAGCATCTTATCAGCCCAAAGAATCTTTTTACTGTCGGGTGACCAGGTAACTGAATATTTATAGGTGTCAGCATTTTTGGTGATCTGCACAGGATCGGATGATCCGTCTTGATTTTGAATATAAATTTCGTCTTCGCCTGTTCGATCTGAAATATACGCGATTAACTTTCCGTCAGGTGACCAGGCTACATCCCGGTCATGAACTCCGGGCGTACTGGTAATGTTCTTTGTAATTCCGGTTTTGGCGGGAACTGTCCATACATCTCCGCGCGCTCCCATTGCAATTCGCTTGCCATCCGGAGAAAGTGACAATGTATTGACAAATTTACCGGCATCTTTCATCTGGTTGCGACCGGTGATGAAGTCGCTGGCAATGCGGATGGTGATTTTTTGGATGGCAAGACTTGCAAGATCAATGGTGTAAAGATATCCGCCATTTTCGAAAATAATGGCATTATCGCCCAGGGAAGGAAACTTGATGTCGAACTCCTTGAAATCAGTTAATTTTTTTGTTTCCTTTGTTTTCAGGTCATAACAATAAAGATTCGTTGGGCGCTCGCGTTCAGACACAAAATAAATTTTGTCGCCACGCCACATGGGAAACATATCCTGAAAGATATTGCTGGTGATCTGTTCGGTTTGCTTCGATTTGAAATCGTAAATCCATATGTCATCTGCCATGCCGCCTTTATAATACTTCCATGTCCGGAATTCGCGGAACACCCTGTTATACGCCAGTTTGGTTTTGTCAGGGGAATAACTGCAGAAACCGCCACAGGGGAGAGGCAACTCCTCTGGCGCACCGCCGTTGATGCTGGCAAGAAACAGCTGTCCTTTGAAGTCATTAAAAGTTTGTTTGCGGGAACGAAAAACAATGTTTTCATTGTCTTTCCAGGTCATTACAATATTATTGGGGCCCATGCGGTCGGAAATGTCGTCCCTGTTCAAGGTTGCTGTGTATGTGAGACGTTTTGGGACTCCTCCTTCGGATGCCATCAGGTAAACCTCTGTGTTTCCGTCATACTGGCCTGTGAAAGCAATCTGTTTCCCATCGGGGGAGAATCGGGCGAACATCTCATAACCGTTTTCATCATTGGTGAGTTTTCTTGCCAATCCACCTGATTTATCAACTGTATAAAGGTCACCTGCATAGGTAAATACAACCTGGTTACCGTGAATTGCCGGAAAACGCATCAATCTTGTTTCGTCCTGGGCATTGAGCATCCCCAGGGTAAGTACCAATGTCAAGGTTAAAATTGCTTTTTTCATTTTGGTTTCATTTGAAATGAGCCTTATTTAAAAAACAAAAATATACAGAAAAACTTTACAATCACCAATAATTCGGTGATCCCGGGTAAATACTTGATGTGTGTTATTCCATGCTGTGTATTTTTTGTTTGTACCTTTACACTCTGCATAAGATTATTCGGATGAGTTAAATCCTTAACCAATTTTACTTCCAGCCTGAATAATTCAGACCAGGTCGCATTGACAAAATTCTGTTCCAAAATTCCAAAGTATGTCAATTAAATGGTATTTGTTGTTTGTTGTTCTAAGCGGAATGATCCTGTTTTCATTTTCAGGATGCAGTGAAAAAATAAAAAATCCAGCCACCACCAGTTCCACAATTCCGGTGCTGACTACCGCATCAGTCAGCTCTGTTGAATATACCCGGGCAGTGTGTGGGGGCAATGTCACTTCCGATGGAGGCGAAGCCGTTACAGCCCGGGGGGTATGCTGGAGTTTGGCTCCCGATCCAAAGATAACAGATCAGCACACGGAGGATAGTATAGGCCCGGGGGCATTTACAAGCCAGATGACTGCTCTGATTGAAGACACCCTGTATTATGTGAGGGCTTATGCTACAAATATTAAAGGCACAGGCTATGGAACCGTTCAGTCATTCAGAACATTAAAGATGGTTGTAGATATTGTAGACGATATTGATGGCAATCAGTACCCGGTTGTAAAAATCGGTGAGCAATACTGGCTGCAGAAAAACCTCCGGGTTACACGATACCGCAACGGCGATCCGATCCCCGTTGTTGCAGCGGATGCACAATGGAAAACTCTCACAACTGGTGCTATGTGCATCTATGATAATCTGCCAGGAAAAGATACAATATATGGGAATCTGTATAACTGGCATGCGTTGAACGACAACCGGGGACTGTGTCCTGTGGGCTGGCATGTTCCTTCTGATATGGAATGGGGACAACTTGTGAGTTTCCTTGGCGACAATACAACAGCCGGTGGGAAATTAAAGTCGGAAGGCACTATCGAACAGGGTTCAGGGATGTGGTTTTTTCCGAATACAGGTGCAACAAATTCAAGTGGGTTTACCGGTCTTCCGGGAGGTTACCGGATCAATTACGGTACATTCTATTCCCTCGGAAATGTGGCATACTTCTGGTCTTCTTCAGATACTGCCTCCGTAAATGCCTTTCATTTTATCCTTGATGCCAACAACGGTGATCTAAAGCGGTATTTCAGTTTTAAAACCAACGGTTATTCGGTCAGGTGTTGTAAAGATTGAACTATTCTAAAATTCAATTTTATAACTCAAAAACGGTACAATCCCCATCGATTGAACAGGTTCGATCGTTTGATTGTAATCATTGTAAACATAGCCGTTCACCGGGCGCTGGTTGAGTAGGTTTTTCAACTGTATCGCCCATACACCTGAAAATTTCCGGTGGTTGGTGCGGTAAGACAGGGAAAGGTCGATATAACAATAGGCAGGCAGACGCTCTGCATAGGCCAACGTTTCATTTAACACCTCACGGTGCTGTTCCCTGGATGCCTCAAGATCAATGGGAACATAATATTCACCACCTGTGACCGATACTTTCAGATTTACCCCGAAGATGTTCCTGCCGCGAATGGTCCATTCCTTGCCCCCCACAAGGTTGACCACGTAATTCACATTGAATTTTGTATTGCGTTGAATCCCATCTCCACCTTTATATTTTGAATCAAATAGTGAGACAGTGAACAGGTAATAGTACTGGCGGGTGAGAAACTTCTCAAAAGTAAGGTCGATCCCGGCATTACGGCCTTTCCCGTTGTTTACCAGGGTATCGTTATAAAACCCGCCGCTGCTGTTGATAAGAGAGAAGTAACTGTTTGGCATCACCGGGATATCATACAGGTACTGGAAATATGCTTCTGCCTTGAACCTCATTTCCGGCCTGATGAGGTAGTCGTATCCAACCACCACATGATGCGACCGGCTGAATTCCAGTTTTCGGTTTGGCTGGACTTTCATCTCCGGAGTTATCACAACATCGGTAAGGTATACCCCCACATCTTCCGTTTGCGAGTGTTTACCATAACCAATGCTGAATGCATGTTTAGATGCTGCCTGCCACCTGACCGCCAGCCGGGGTTCAATTGCATAATGACGGTTCAGGAGAAAATACTGGAAATGTAATCCCGCATTGAGCGTGAGTTTATTGGTCAGGTCAATTTTTGATTCACTGAAACACTGGATAAGGTCGGTATTTCCATGGCCTTTGTAAATAACAGAAAATTGCCCGGTAAATGGATTCACCGACTGGAAATCGTTGTTGTAGAAGAGCCTGGTATATGTTATCCCGGTGCGGTTGGTGTGTTTAGGGCTGAATTTGTGGTTGAATGCCGTACCTGCCGAAAACCTGTAATTTTCCTGCATTACGCTATCCTGTGGCTGCAGCACGTAGGAGGCAGAGAGGGTTGCATTGGTGTAATCGATGCTGTTATAGGAGCCTGAAAGGAAAGAACGAACCTGTGTCCTCCTCGAAAGTGCTGCATGGTGCGTAAGTGCCAGCGATCCCATATTGTTGTTGAGCATCGATTGTGTGCGGTCTTCAAGGGTTTTCCATTTGGTTGTGTCTTTTTCCGGCAGGTATTTCGATCTGGAGATGCCTCCGATGCCAACCAGCGAGAACGTACCTGCTTTCCCGGCCGGCAGATTCACCTTGAACGACAAATCCTGGTAGGAGGGAATCTTGTTTTTCATTTCCGGATCGATCACCTGCAGGAATGCCAGGATTGAATAACGGTAGTTGAAGAGGTATGACCCCTGGTATTTCCGTGAAAACGGACCTTCCGATGATACATCAAGGCCCTGGATGCCAAGTTGAACAGCGAATTCATGTTTTGCGTTATTCCCGTTGCGGAATTTCATATCAAATACTCCGGAAAGGGCATTCCCGTATTCAGCGGGGAAGGCTGCCGTATAGAAATCGGAGTTGCTGAGCACCTGGCTGCTGAACATGGTAAGCCCGCCTCCCGAAGTGCCCACATAGGCATAATGGTTGGGGTTCGGAATATCGATGCCATCCACGCGCCAAAGGAGACCCTTGGGAGAATTTCCCCGGATCACGATCTCGTTGGAGTTTACATCTGAACTGCCTGCAACTCCGGCAAAGTTGGAAACGGCGCGCATCGGGTCGTCGGCGGAACCGGCATACCTGCGGCTCTCTTCCACCGAGAAAGACCTTGCACTGATCATCGCCATGGAGTTGATGGGTTTATCCTTGTCAACAGAAGCTTTTATCTCAACCTCTTTTGCCTGGAACACCTCTTCTTCCAGTTCAATCGAGAGAAATACCTCTTTCCCTGAACTTACAAGGATTTCAGGCCGTATCACGGGCTTATAACCAATGTAACTCACCTGGAACGAATGACGCCCGACGGTTATTTTTTCCAGAATAAAATTGCCATTGACGTCAGTGGTTGTACCGGTAAGCGGTACCGAATTCAAAACAATAATGTTGGCGCCCGGAAGCGGGGTTTTTGCATCGGTGTCGAAAACTCTTCCTCTCACAGTTTGAGTCGGAACCTGTGCGGTAAGTGACATGGAAATGAGAAAAAGCAGGCAAAGAATGATGTTTTTGTTCATGTTTTGACGGATTAAATTGATTACAGGTAAAGATTAAAGTCTTTTCAGGTTTCCTGATCCTGAGATATGGGTATTGATGGCAGGCGTGCCGTAGTACCATATGTTACCGCTGCCGGAAATGGTCACATCAAGCGAACCTGTGCAATAAATATAGGTGTCGCCTGAACCGCTGGTGGTGGAGTAAGTTGTTTCTGCTTCCACGCTGCGCAGGTCAATGGTCCCGCTGCCGCTGATCGTCAGGTCTTCCCTAACCGCCTTACCTGATGTGGCCCTGATGGTGCCTGAACCGCTGATCTTTGCTGTCAGCTTTTCGGCATTAATGTGTGCAATATTGATCTTTCCACTGCCACTGATATTGGTTGAGAGTTCGTTTACATTCCAGTTGCTGTCTGTGAAAATGTCACCTGATCCGCTCACATCGAGCCCTGTCACATCCGGTGCGGTGATATAGATCCTAACCGGGTCATAGTTTTTAAGAATTACACCGGGTTTTTCACGGATTACCAACTGATTGCCTTCAACCTGGGTTACGATTTGTTCAAGAATGTTTTGCTGCCCGCTTATTTGCAGGCTGTAATCTGTGCCCGGGGTGAAATATACTGTTGCTGCCATAGAAAGGCCAACAGATTGATAACTACCTATGGTGCGCGTTTCGGTAATTACTTCTCCTTTCCCGTTGATCTTTTCACAGGAGGTGAAAAATGTCATTACTATAAGTGCGGCGAAAGTCATGTGAACTAGTCTTGTTTTCATAAACAGTTAAATTTGTGGTTATTAAATTTTTTTTCTTATTCTTTTTTTTGCGGAAATCTGCACTTTAATCCGCGAAAATCTGCGTGAACCATCCCCGCAGGGGAACAATCAAAGCCTGATCCCGGCCGAAAACCCCGGATACATTTTTACATTCAAATGAGCATTGTATGTTTCGTCAAATACCGACCAGGGTGCGATATGTGCAACAACCTCATCACCATACTTATCGGTAATGTCAGATACCGTGACATTCCATGAAACGCCTGCAAATATGGACAGGTGGTTTGCCAGTTTCCAAGATCCTGTGAGGTTTAATTTATTCAGAAGGTTCAAACGGTCTGTAAACCATTCTCCTTCATTTACCTGGTAACAGATGCCGTCGATAGATATCCCTGCCTTGTTTCCGAGAGGGATAAAAGCGCCAAGTCCGTAACCCCAGGCGAAAAGGGATAGTCCGTCGCGTGTGCCTCCGCCCACCGATAGAATATTGTAGAATTGCCGGGTTCCGGTTTTAAAACTCATTACTCCGAAAAGTGTCTCTGTAGCTCCCAGTTCAAAAGCAGAATATCCGTTTTTTACAAAACTCAGAAACCCTACAGGAACTCCTTTTTCGAGTGAATCGGTGTAATTGAATACACCCAACTGCACTCCGTTCAGCTTTTTGGCATAATTAAATAAACCGGACATCTGGGTCCCCGATATTCTGCCTGCGGAGATGTTGGCCAATCCGGCAAGCTGGAATCCCCGGGTTGTATCAGTAGTAATGTTGAGAAGTCCTGAGGCCTGGAATGCTTTTACTTTACCGGCAGTAATATTTGCCAGGCCGGCAAATTGGGCTGCTTTTACATTGCCAAGACCAATATTGAACAGTCCGGCAAACTGCACGCCTTTGGTTTCCTGCAGTACTATATTTCCCAAACCCGAGAATTGGGCACCACGCATATTGCCCTGCAGAACGCTTCCAAGGCTTGAAAACTCGGCTCCGTCAACTCCGCCCGAGTACCCGCCCAGGATATTGATGGAGAATTTGTTGCTTACATTCCATGAATCGAACCCGTTACTGCCCAAAGGAGTAAAAAAACCGATTTGGAACGACCGGATTTTTATTTTGGTTGAATCCTGAGCCCGCAAAACCTGGGGCATAATAAAGTGCACGGAGATTAACAGTGCTGCGATCAATTTCATTTTTTGTTTCATCAGTTTTTATGATTTGTTTAACTGATGACAATTAAAAATGGAGAGACCCCTATTGGGAAGTGATTTTTTTTTAACATTATGTAATACAATTTTCGGGGTTGAATAATTGACAGAAATCCTTATCCATAGCCCTGAAAGGGCGCAATCTATTAACACAGGGTGAAGCCCTGTGCATGTAGCATCGAAAACCCGACAAGCCCTGAAAGGGCGATATTTGCTAGAACAGGATGAATTATGCATGTCTGATGAATATTGATTGCGCCCTTTCAGGGCTGATAATTTCGCATTCGATTTCTAATACCGATGGGCTACACCCATCGCTGATAGATTACGCCCCATTCGGGGCTGTTTCCCGATTATTATTAACCCTGAAACTTGGGATCAATAGGAATTTCTGGGGGGAATTTAGCAATGCATAAAATTCACATTTCACATCTCAGATCTCAGATTTCACATCTGTTGTCCTGATTTCCCATTGTGCCCAGACCTTTTTATGGATAATCAAGGTTATGGCATAAAAGTGAAGGATGTGTTGATAAGTTGTTTGAATGTGAAATCAGAAATCTGAAATCTGAAATCCGAAATCTGAAATCCGAAATTCCCTTCCCCCCAGAAATTCCTCTTGATCCGAAACTTGAGTATATAATAGACTGGGATCTTGACTTCTTGAATAGGTGTATGAAAGGGCAATGGCCTTTGAATTAAGGAAGTTGAATCTGAACGTAGACGTTCAACTGGGGATTCCCATGAATTATGAAGAAATACGGTTTGATGCGGGATTCAGGTTGGACTTGCTGGTAGAAGGCTTGGTTATAGTTGAAATAAAATCGGTTGAATCAATCCTGGCAGTGCATCATAAACAGTTACTAACCTATTTGAAAATGATGGATAAGAAACTTGGGCCTCTCAGAACCTGACCCCCAGCACGCCCCCGATCCACATCTGTATAGATGCATTTTCAGTTGATCTGAAATAAAAATCATAGGACGAAAGGCCCCTGGATGTCGCACTGGGCGAATCTTTTGAGAAAACAAAACAGTTATAGGATGGCCCGAGAAAGACTGCAAAATGCCTGACAAACCTATACTCCAGTGCCGGGTTGAATTTCAGGATGAGTCCGTGATACACCGTATCGGTGGGATGGTAAACGAATCCAGCGGAGGCATCAATATTCATCGACAGTTTTCTTTTCAGGGTAAATAGAGTCCCTATGCCATAGGATGCCTGCAATTTATAATTACTCCCGATCCCTGCCTGAACAAAGTTGTAAAATGCCCGGGTTCCTGATTTGAAAGCCACATTGGCATAAAACAATTCATTTCCCGACAATTCAAAAAGGTGGTATCCGTTTTGGACGTAGCTGAAAAGCCCGACAGGCACTCCGCGTTCAACGGTATTCGACACATTAACAATCCCCAGTTGCAATCCGTGAACCAGGGTGGCATAGTTTAACAACCCGGCAATCTGTACCCCGCTGTTGTGCCTGCGGGCGATGTTGAGCAGCCCGGCGATCTGAACCCCGTCAATATTCCGTCCATAGTTCACCAAACCACAGATCTGAACTTTTTTCACATCCTTCAGGGTCAGGTTCAGTAACCCCGAAACCTGCCATCCGTCACAGTTTTGAGTTACAATATTGGTCAACCCTGCGATCTGGATCCCCTTGATTTTCCCCGTAAGTATGTTAGTTAGTCCGCTTATTTGCAACCCGGAAATAGTGTCCGGAACATAATTGAAAAGTCCGCCGATCTGAACTCCCCGGAATTCCCCCAGGTCAAAATTAAAAAGCCCCCCGATTTGCCAGCCATGAACCTGGCCTCCTGCAAAATTGCCCAACCCGCCAATTTGTAAACCGTTGACCGTATTTCTGCTGATATTGAGCAAGCCGCCTACCTCAATGCCTCTCAAACCCCCGGTGTAACCGGCAAGCGCGTTGAGAGAAAACCTGTTGGTGATTGATCCGGTAACCTTCCAGTTGGTGCCAACGTAGGGAATGATGGAAGCCTGGAACGTTCTTGCTGTTCGCACTTCCAGGTTTTGAGAGTTGACCATTGCTTCTCTGGGAACGAGCCAGTTTACCAGTTTCATGCTGTCGATGCCTGCAATGACCACTAAAGCCGGAAGCGCATTTAATCGTTCAAAGCTGGCTCGCAGGGGCCGAAGCAATAAATCCACCTTTCGTTCAGGAGTTTGTTTAATGAAAATAACAGTATCAGCATAGCCTGATTTACAATACGTAAGGCTCATTACTTTCTTCCCGGAAGGTACACTCAGCTTGTAAGTCCCATTTTTATTTGTAATGGCCGATTTTTTTTTATCTACCTCGTATACTGTAGCTTCGGCAAGCGGGAGCCGTGAAGTGGCATCCATGACGGTTCCCGATACGACCACTTCGGTGAACTGCTGTTTATACTTTGCTGCCGTCCTGCTGCGGACCAGGATAACGTGGTTTCCAACTTCCCTGGGCCGGATATCTTTTCCAAGCACCTCCTGGAGCAAAACACTTACAGGAGTTTCTTTTGCTTTCAGGTGAATTTGCCGGCTGCCGGGGATAAGGTCTGCATCATAAGAAAAACGGAAGTTACCTGCTTTACCGATTTCAATCAACGCGACTTCGAGGCTGCAGTTGGGAATATCGAGTGAAACTTTCCTGTAAAGAAAGTTGGACTGTGCTAACAATGTTGCTCCGCTGCCTGTGATAAAAAGGACTGCCAGACCGATTCTAATTATTCTATTTACCGCACCCATGGCCTGTCAGATAAAATTTTTGCCCCTCCGGCTTCAGCTTCAGGCTGAATGATTCGCAGATAATGGTGAGGATCTTATCCGGAGGATCATTCATGAAAGTGGCTGTAAGCCGGCAATCCAGAACTGCGGGATCGCTTACAGTAATTTTAACGGAATAGTATTTTTCAAGCAGGGCAAAGACCTTTGAAAGCTCAGTACTCCTGAAATCGAGTGATTGGTTTGCCCAAAAATTCAGGTCAGGGGAGTCCGTTTCCGTGACGAATGGCTTACCTGCACCAGGCTCACATTTGCCATTTTGGCCGGCAGAAAGCACCACCGAGGAAGTATCACCGGTACGTTTGTCTGTTTTATAAAGCAAAACCCGTCCTTCAGCCACGGAAACTTCAACTACCCCGCCAGTGGATTTGATCCCGAAAGAAGTACCAAGTACCTTTACTCCAATATCGCCGGTATGAACAACAAAAGGACTTTGTGTATCATGCCTGACATCAAAAAATGCCTCACCGGTGAGGTTCACCACCCGTGAACCTTGAATGAATTTTTCAGGAAAAGTGAGTTTTGAATTCAGGTTCAGTGCCACCTTCGAACCATCAGGTAAAGTATCATGTACAACAGCCATACTGCTTGCCATTTCTATTATCGGGGCAGGTTTGTTTATCAATTTGAAAATCCCATAAATCCCTGCCAGCAATATAACCACCGCTGCTGCCCGAAACAAAACCCGGCCCGGTCGCGACCAGAGGCTTTTAGCCGCACCGTGTGAATTTAGGTCCGCAGTTTTCTGCTGAGCAATTCGTTTGTCCATTATCTGCCAGGCGGCATCTACATCAACAGCAACCGGGTTGGGAGAAAGTTTCCCTGTCTCCAGCCACAGCGACTCCAGCCGGTCCAGGTGATTCCTGTTCCGGCTGTCCGCGTTCAGCCATTCTTCAATGTGTCCGCAACTCTCTGCGTCCGCATTTCCGAGAAGGTATTGAAGCAGTAAATGTTCGTCGATATTCTGCCCGTTTTGGTACATAACCTGTTAATATAATGACAATCATCTATCCTGATACCCCTACGACCCCGAAAAATAAAT
>CAZVNF010000014.1:0-11373 GCA_964628215.1 uncultured Draconibacterium sp. | reverse complement strand
CTACGACCCCGAAAAATAAATCAGGCCATCTTCCCGTCCCCTTGTCCCCTTGTCCACCCGTCCCCTTGTCCCCCCGTCCCCTTGTCCCCTAATTCCTCCACACCTCAAAAAAACACACCACCAGACATGGCAAATAATCAGACAGCTCCTCCCTGAGAAATTTCAGGGCTTTCCCCATCTGGTTTTCCACAGTTTTGACAGAGATGTTAAGTTTTTCGGCTATCTGGAGATAGGTTAGTCCGTCGTATCTGCTCATAATAAACACCTTGCGTCGTTCAAACGGCAAACGGTCAATAGCGTCCCTGATCTTCTCTTCCAATTCCAGGAATATCATCTCCTCCTCCTGTGAACGCTGGTTTTCAGCCTCCTGTTTTTCCCGGAATGATTTATACTCCTCCCTGATATTAAGATGTTTCAGCACATTCATGCAACCATTGCGCACAGCCCTGTATAAATAACTTTTAACAGAGGTATCGATAAAAAGCGTATCCCTGCCGGTCCAAATCCTGATCATGACTTCCTGCACAACCTCTTCAGAAGCATCCAGGTCTTTAAGAAAACCATTGGCATAGGAGCATAATGAACTATAGTGGGACTTGAAAAGCACCTCAAAATCGGCTTTGGTTTCAATTTGTAAAAAGTTCCCTGAAATGTTCAATTTGTCCGGTATTCAATTGTTTCTTCATCTGCAAACCTACGAAAATGATCGCATAATTACCTAAGGTTTTGGTTAGTGAAATCATAAAAAATCGCCATAAAATCGTAACTTTGCATAAAAAATATTATGCCCATAGATATCGTTTTTGACGGAAATAAAAAGGTTAATGCCATAATCGATGGTTTTACCATAAAAACAGATCAAACCATTCAGTCGGGTGGAGATAATTCGGCTCCAACTCCTTTTAATATGTTTTTAGCTTCTCTCGGAACCTGCGCAGGCATTTATGTGAAGAGTTTCTGTGATCAGCGCGGAATTGAAACTTCCGGTATGAGTATCAGCATGGACACTGTATATGATCCTGCACAAAAGATGATCGTGAAATTCATCATGGTGATCCATGTCCCCGCCGGTTTTCCAGACCAATATGATGCGGCTGTTATTAAAACTGCCGGTTTGTGTGCCGTAAAACGACATCTGAACCCTTCAATTGCCAATGAAATAACCATAGTCAGACGATAACGATAAAACCTAACCCACATACATTATGAAACACAAATCATCCGGATTTAACTCCACGCTTGTTCACGGAACCGGCCCGAAAGACCCATTAGGCAGCGTAATAACTCCAATCTACCAAACTTCCACTTTTGCTTTTAAAAGTGCTGACGATGGTGCGGCCTGTTTTGCAGGCGAAAGCGATGGTTATATTTATACACGCATTGGTAATCCTACGGTTCGCGATCTGGAAAAAACGATTGCTGCGCTGGAACATGGGTTCGATGGTATTGGTTGTTCCTCGGGAATGGGAGCGGTAAGCACGGTTTACATGGCATACCTCGGGGCAGGAAAGCATATTTTAAGCCACAATGCCGTGTATGGACCTGCAAGAGGTATCATTGAGGGAACCTTTTCCAAATTCGGAGTTGAATCAACCTACGTGGATACCACTGACCTTGAGCAGGTGAAAGCCGCCATCAGGCCCAATACATCCCTGATATACCTTGAAACACCTGCCAATCCCACGATTGGGATATCAGATATTCCAGCCATTTGTGAGCTGGCCCATGCACATAACATCCCGGTTTGTGTTGACAATACGTTTTGCAGTCCTTATTTGCAAAATCCATTGGATATGGGGGCGGACATCGTACTGCATTCGCTTACAAAATTTCTCAATGGACACGCCGATATCGTTGGTGGCGTGATCATTACAAAAACAGAAGCCGATTATAAAAAATTGCGGCCGGTGATGGTGACCATGGGATGCAATATGGATCCCCACCAGGCCTTCCTTACCCGCCGCGGATTAAAAACCATGGGCATACGAATTGACAGGGCACAGGAAAATTCAATGAAAGTGGCGCAATACCTCGAATCTCATCCTAAAGTTGCATGGGTTGTTTACCCGGGCCTGAAATCTCATCCGCAATATGAACTTGGCAGGAAATTAATGCGCGGCCCGGGTGCTATGATGAGTTTTGGTCTTAAAGGAGGGCTTGAAGCCGGTAAACAGCTGATGGACCGGGTGCAGTTATGTGTGCTCGCGGTCTCACTCGGAGGAATAGAAACCCTTATCCAGCACCCTGCATCCATGACCCACAGTAAATTGTCGGCCAGTGCGAAAAAAGAGGGGGGGATATCTGATGACCTTGTACGACTTTCTGTTGGAATTGAAGAAGTGGAGGATATTATCGCTGATCTGGATCAGGCTTTAGCGGATATTATTTAGGATCAATGACACCTTTGAACCGTAACTGGTATTTTTCCTTTTTTTTGATATTTAACCTTTCCTTTTTGTTTTTTATTCCCGTCACTGCCCAGCGGGTTGCCGTGGTTCTTAGTGGCGGAGCAGCGAAGGGTGGTGCACACATAGGGGTGCTTCGCGCATTGGAAGAAAACCAGATTCCCATTCAGTATATCGTGGGAACCTCTATCGGCGCTGTGGTTGGGGGTATGTATGCCGCAGGTTATTCTCCCGGTGAAATAGAGGAAATAATGAATTCTCCCGACTTTCAGCGCTGGGCCAACGGTATCATGGACGATGAATATGTCTATTATTACCGCAAGGAGGATCCCAATGCGTCGTGGATCACCACCAGCTTCGATTTTACAAAAAAGATAACCTCTATACTTCCGGCTCAGCTTATCAAAACCTATGATATCGATTTTCAAATGATGCAAATGTTCTCCCAGGCAATCGCTGTTGCCGGGGGGGATTATAACAAGCTGATGGTTCCCTTCCGGTGTGTGGTTGCCGATATTGATACTACTGCCCCGTTGATCATGAAAAGCGGGGACCTGAGCACGGCAGTGCGCGGATCAATGAGTTTGCCTTTGGTTTTTTCGCCGGTGGTGATCAATAATAAGCTGGTTTATGATGGAGGAATGTACAATAACTTTCCCTGTGATGTGGCTATACAGGATTTTAACCCTGATGTGATCATCGGGAGCAGGGTCGCGCGGAGGTATTCAAAACCCGACCGCGATGACATGGTTTCCCAACTGCTTACGATGCTGATGGAACGCCAGAGCGATACCCTGGTATATCCTAATTCGGTGATGATTGTTCCGAATATCCCGGCGATCAACCTGCTTGATTTTTCTAAAACCGCCCTGCTTGCCGACAGCGGTTATGCTGCAGCACTGCGGAAGCTTCCTGAAATCAGGAAACTGGTACATGACAGCGTGGGTGTTGAAGTAATGCGACAACGCCGGGAAGAATTCAACAAACGTAAGCCATTGCTGCTGTTTGACTCGATTCACATATCCGGGCTTGGCAAAGCACAATCCGGATACCTGGTTCAAATTCTGAAGCACGGAAAAAAAACTGTGACCGCTGAAGAACTGCGTCATGAGTACTTCCGTTTTATTGATGAAGGATTTGTTAAAAGCATCTTTCCGGTTGCCCGGTTTAATCAGAAGACAGGTTATTTCGACCTCTACCTGGATGTTAAAAAATCGAATAAATTCGGTGCTCAGTTCGGAGGTAATTTTTCATTGGGAAACAATAGTGAGGCGTTCCTTGAACTTCAATATAAGTATTTGTGGACAAAAGCGTTACGTTTCTATACCAATGGCTATTTCGGGAAAGTATACAGTTCTGCGAAGATAGGCGGACGCATTGACATGAATTCAAAAATTCCGTGGTTCTTTGAGGTCAATTATACATACAACCACTTTAATTATTTCAAAACTGCAAGCTTTTTCTTTGATGATAAGACTCCGAATTATATCATTGAAAGTGAGTATTTTGCCGATATTGAAACAGGAGTTCCGGTAACCAATAAAGGGAAACTGTCACTGGGTGGTGTGTATGCTTATACCAGCGACAGGTATTACCAGGATAATACCTTTACCCGTACAGATACGGCTGATCAGACAACTTTCAAATTCTTTTCCCCGACCCTGAGTTTCGACCTTAACGGGCTTAACAGAAAACAGTTTTCAAATGCAGGAGCAAGGCTTAAGTTCTCTCTATCCTACATCAACGGCAGGGAAGGGATGCAGCCGGGGTCAACCGCCATCAATAAAACCGCAGTTACCCGTTACCACGACTGGTTTAAAATACTTGTGATGTACGATAATTTCTTCGAAACCCTGGGGCCGCTTAAATTGGGCTTTTATGCCGAAGGGGTTATGTCGAATCAGCCCCTTTTTTCAAATTATACATCAAGCTTGTTGTATGCGTCTGCTTTTCAGCCTATTCCGGAATCTCAGGCATATTTTCTTCCATCGTTCAGGGCAACAAATTATGCTGCAGCCGGATTGAAGTTTGTTCTCAGGGTTTATAAAAAAATCGAATACAGGCTTGAAGGGTACGTTTTTCAGCCATATCGTGAAATTCTGGAAAATCCGGCGGATTTTACTGCCTATTATGGACCTGTGTTTTCCGACCGGGCATACATGGCCTCAACTTCCATGGTTTATTCCAGCCCGCTTGGCCCGATCAGTCTAAGTCTTAATTATTATGATAAGATACCCGACATGTTTACCATTAATTTTAATTTCGGTTACATTATCTTCAACAAAAGGGCAATGCCTTAATATCATGCTGATTTGGAAAAAAATTGTATTTTTGTCGTCTTAATGATGCAAATTAACCGGCAGTTGTCGGACACTATTGATTGTAATATTTAAACGGATCTTAACTACGAATGAAAAATTCAAACAACACCCAGAATCCTGAATCGGAAATCACATCCGGACAGGAGGAGATTGCTGCCACTGTGGTCAATACAGAGGATAACATCGAAACCGCACTCCCCACTGATTCAAATCAGACCCCCGAAATCAATCAAACCGAGGAAACTGTCGAGATTCCTGGTGAACCCAATGAGGTTTTAACCGGAGAACCTGTCGCAGAAGTACAGGAAGAATCAATCACCGAAATATCTGAAAATGCTGTTGATGAGTCTCTTGCAGAACCTGTCGCAGTAATGCCTGATGCGATCGTTGCTGAACTTACCGAAGAGCCTGTGGCAGTAGTGGCCGAGGAACCTGTTGCGGAAAAAAGTGCAACCGTTATTGAGGAAATTTCACCGGTTCAGCATGAGGAGCATTCCGATATTTTAATGGAAGTTCTCCCTGAAGATCACCTTGAAGAACACCTCGATGAGGTGAATGAAGGCAATATCGAACACGCTATTTTGGAGGCTGATGTCAACTACGATGGACTGTCGCGGCAGGAGTTGGTTGATATGCTTGAAAAAGCAGTTGCCGAAACAGACTTCAACTCGGTCAAAACGCGCATTGCCCTGATAAAATTTGCATTTCTGAAGAAGAAAAAGGATGAGAGCCTGGCAAAATATGAGGAGGTCAGCGAAGAAGGTGTCACAAAAGAGGAACTTCCTCCTGAGCAAGATGAACTTGACGTAAAATTTAACGAATTAATTGCGATATACCGCACCAATAAAGTCCGCTATTCCGAAGAGCAGGAAAAGATAAAACAGGATAATCTCAAAAAGAAATTCCAGATCCTCGACGGGTTAAGGGTGCTCATCAGTTCTGAAGAGACTCTGAAAAAAACCTATGACGAGTTTAAATTACTCCAGGAGCGCTGGAAGGAAATAGGCATGGTGCCACGCACCGAGATCAACAACTTATGGCAGAACTACCATTTTCTTGTTGAGAAGTTTTTTGAAAAGGTTAAGTTGAATAAGGAACTGAAAGACCTTGACCTGAGAAAGAACATGGAAGCAAAAATCGCTCTCTGCGAAAAAACCGAAGAATTGCTTCTGGAAACATCCGTGATCAAATCGTTCAAGAAACTTCAGAAATATCATGAAGAATGGAAAGATCTGGGCCCGGTTCCATCCGATAAGAAAGAAGAGATTTGGGAACGGTTTAAAAATGCCACGGATAAAATCAATGACCGTCGCCGCGAACACTATTCTTTGATTGAAGAGGACCAGAATAAAAACCTTGAGACTAAAAACGCACTTTGTGAACAGTGTGAAATTGTGGCCGGATTACCCAATGAATCTATCAAAGACTGGCAGGAAAATACCAATAAAATCAATGACCTGCTGAAAATTTGGAAGAATATCGGTCCGGTTCCGCAAAAGGTCAATGTAGAAATATGGACGCGCTTTAAAACCAGCCTTGATTCGTTTTTTGCCATTAAAAAAGAATATTTCGACAAGCTGAAAGAGCAGCAGATGCACAATTACAACCTGAAAGTTGAATTGTGTATGCAGGCAGAAGCATTAAATACAAGCACCGACTGGAAAACTACAACCAATGAACTTATTCGTCTCCAGGGCGAATGGAAGAAAATAGGCCCGGTACCCAAAAAACATTCTGATAAAATCTGGAAGCGTTTCAGGACTGCCTGCGATGAATTCTTCAATGCAAAACAATCCTATTTCTCTAATGTCCAGGCAAGCGAAGGTGAGAACCTGAATAAGAAACTTACCCTGATGACCCGTTTAAAAGAGCACCAGTTTGGCGATGACAAGAGTGCCAATCTCGAAGTGCTGAAGAATTTCCAACGGGAATGGACTGAGATCGGGCACGTTCCGATGAAAGAAAAGGACAAACTTCACAATGAATTCCGGGCACTGGTCAATGAACACCTCGATAAACTGAAGATCAGTGAGGTGGAAATGAGTACCGTGAGTTTCCAGGCTAAATTCGACCATCTTAAAAATGATCCGAATGCGCGCCGGGTCATCGGCAAAGAGAGGGAATTTCTCGCAACCAAGATCACCAAGATGAAGGAAGAGATCACTTTGTGGGAAAACAATATTGGTTTCTTTGCCAAATCAAAAAGTGCCCTGATCGTAAAGGAGGAGTTTGAGAGCAAAATCAGCAAAGCAAAAAGTGAGCTTACCGTGCTCGAAGCCAAGATGAAGATTCTAAAACAGCAGGGAGGCTGATGTCAGGTAATTCGATTGGTAAAGCCCTTGTATTGACAACATTCGGCGAATCTCACGGTGTTGCAGTTGGAGGCATTATTGATGGATTACCAGCCAATCTCGAAATTCATGTCCCGTATATCCAGGCAGAACTTGACCGCCGGAGTCCGGGACATGATTTTTTTTCGTCCCGGAGGAGTGAACCGGACGAACTTGAAATTCTTTCAGGTGTTTTTGAAGGTAAATCAACCGGCGCACCCATAGCTTTTCTCGTTTACAATCGCGACCATAAGCCGTCTGATTACGATCACCTGAAAGACATGTTCCGGCCTTCCCATGCCGATTTTACCTGGGAAAAAAAGTTTGGTATTCGCGATCCGCGCGGAGGCGGACGGACTTCTGCACGCGAGACCCTGGCGCGTGTTGCCGGAGGGGCATTAGCGAAAATATTCCTGGGAACCCGGGGGATTCAAATCAGGGCGAATATTATTCAGATTGGGAAATACCCTCTTGCGAATCCTGAATCTGCAATTATTCCTGAAGAGATTTACACCTTTCTGCAGCAAATAAAGTCTGAGGGTGACACCGTTGGAGGGATAATTTCCTGCAACATCAGCGGGGTTCCTGCCGGATTGGGTGAACCGGTTTTTGATAAGTTGCATGCCGACCTGGCCAAAGCAATGATGAGTATCAATTCGGTAAAAGGTTTTGAGTATGGGTCGGGTTTTCTGGGCGCATCCATGAAAGGGTCGGAACACAACGATTTGTTTATCAGCAAGGAGGGGGGGATAAAAACGCTTACCAACCACTCCGGTGGTATCCAGGGCGGTATTTCCAATGGAGAGGATATCTATTTCCGGGTAGCTTTTAAACCGGTTTCAACCCTGATGAAGGATCAGGAAACCGTCAATACCGCAGGTGAAATGTCCACTTTGCCCGGAAAAGGCCGTCACGATGTATGTGTAGTGCCACGAGCCCTGCCCATCGTTGAAGCCATGGCCGCCCTCGTCATCGCCGATCACCTCCTCCGTCACTTAAAACTTAAAACTTAACAACTTAAAACTGAGTTTTATTTCGGTTCCTGTTGCGACAAACAGTGAAATGAGCCAAGCCCCCAGATGATTTCTACAGAATCGATGCCGATTATTTTCCTGTGCGGAAAGCACTCTTCGAGCACGCGCATGGCCTGGTCATCCTCCTTGCATTGGAAATTTGGTACAATAACAGATTGATTGCCAATGTAAAAGTTGGCGTACGATGCAGGCAACCGCTGGCCGTCATATACCACAGGTTTTGGCATGCAAATTTCGGCAATGTCAAGCTGTTTGCCGTTTAAAAGCCGCATCTTTTTTAACTGACTGAGATTCTCCTGAAGAATCTTGTGATTTGTGTCCGACTGCTTTGGCTCAACCATGGTTACCACAGCGTCCTCTCTGAAAAACCGGGTAATATCGTCAATGTGCCCGTTTGTATCGTCACCATCTATGCCTTCATCAAGCCAGAGAACTTGTTCTACTCCATAATAATTCTGAAGGTACTCCTCAATTTCATGCTGAAACAGGCCCGGATTGCGGTTTTCGTGCAGAAGGCATTGTGTCGTGGTGAGTAAGGAGCCATTCCCGTTGAAATCAACCGCGCCACCTTCCATTACGATACCGGGAAAAAAAACGGGAAGATGGAGATGCTTTGCGATCAGTCCGGGAATTTGTTCATCCAGGTCATGGTCATATTTATCTCCCCAGGCATTGTACTTCCAACTCACAACTACCTTGGGATCTTTTGCCAGCGGGTTTGTAAGAAATGCGGGTCCGTGATCCCGGCACCAGGCATCATTGGTTGGATGTATCAGCAGGGTGATTTTTGACATGTCCGTATCCAGCATGGTCAGATCATGCGCCACTTTGTCTTTCAAAGCTGCATTACGAACGTTGATACATACTTGTTCTCCTTTGGAAAGTTCCTTAATAAATCGGTTGTAAAAAGGAAAGATCCTTTCTAATGTACCTGGCCAGGAGTATGAATCCTCATGCGGATAACTGAGCCATGTAGCCCGGTGTTCCGCCCATTCGGCAGGAAACCGGTATCCAAGTTCCCTGGGTGTAGGCACAGGTTCTGATATTTTCTCTCTCATGAATAGTTTTTCATTCGTAATGATACAATTGTTTTTAATATTCTTTATTCATCCAGGTACCTGCTCCCGATCTGCCCGTAGCTGTCAATCCTGCGGTCTCTTAAAAAGGGCCAGTGAACCCTGGTTTCTTCAATTTTGTTCAGGTCTATCTCCTGCACATGAATTTCTTCCCCGTTGTGTGATGCCTGGCAAAGGAGAACGCCGAAAGGATCAGAGATGAATGAGCCTCCCCAGAAGTTCATATTGCCTTCCATCCCGGTGCGGTTTACGGCAACAACATATACGCCGTTGGCAATGGAATGGCTTCGCTGGATTGTTTGCCAGGCCTGGTATTGCTGCATATTTAGCTGTTCATCCTGAGAAACAGCCCAGCCAATGGCAGTAGGATAAAAAATAATCTGCGCACCCAACAGGCTTGTGATACGAGCTGCTTCAGGATACCATTGGTCCCAGCATATGAGTGTGCCTATCCTGGCATATTTCGTATTAAAAACCTGGTACCCATGGTCACCGGGTGTGAAATAGAATTTTTCATAATAACCCGGATCATCAGGGATGTGGTGTTTGCGGTATTTTCCAAGGTACTGTCCATCAGCATCAATTACCGCCACGGTATTGTGATAAATTCCTTCCGCCCGTTTTTCGAACAAAGAGGCAACCAGTACGATTTTTAGTTCACGCGCCAAATCAGAGAACAAAACAGTTGTCGGCCCGGGAATGGCTTCTGCCAGGCTGAAGTAATCGTAGTTTTCTTCCCAGCAGAAATAGGCAGAGGCAAACAACTCCTGAAGGCAAATGATTTGTGCCCCCGATGCCGCAGCCTCCCTGATTTTAATAACAGATTTGTCAATATTGGCCTGCTTTTCTGTACTGCAGACCATCTGGATCATACCGATTTTGACTGAATTTGCAACCATTCTGGAAGTTTTTTAATACTATTGATTCAGGAAGAATTTTTTTGTAAGCACTGTATTGCCATGCAAAATTTCCAAAATATAGATTCCCCTGCGCAGGTCCTGGTAGGAAATCACTTCCTTTCCATTCTTAATCACACCGGCTGAAATGGCTGAAACCTCCTGGCCGATCATGTTAAAGAGCCGGATTGTGGTGATCTCAGGCTGGACAAAGTCGAAAAACAGCATCAATCGTTTGGTTTCAAGGTCATTGTAAATATTTATTCCTGCAGATGGATTCTGCTTGTCATAGCCAACGGTATAGTCCAGGTAAAGGTCATCAACATATAAAGTTGTACCAATGGTCATTACTTCCTGGGCGGTTGACATGGCTACAATGTTCATTGTATCTGGTATTACTGTACTCAGATAATCGATCCACGCCGAAAAGGGAGTCCAGTCCGGAACGGTTTCTTTGGTTGAAAAAGCACCATATCCGATGGTATCCGTTATCGCTCCTGTAGTTTTGGTTAGTCCGATGCCTATGGCACAACTGTCGCCTCCCAGCGGAAAGTACTTGTAAAACCCTTTCAGATGGGTGGGCAGGTCAACTACCGGTACGCCACCGGATAACAGGTAGGTTCCCGCATTGATATCTATGACAAGGTTGCCGCAGGTTATAAAACCGGGTACATCGAGGGGGGGGAGAGTCATATGCCTGGTTTCCAGTTTAGCCGAAAAACTACCTGTTCCATGGTGATCCGTGCTTTTTGAAACAACAGTAATACCGAAAAACGGGATAGACATGAGTTCCGTGTTGGGGGTATCCCAGCCGGTAGGGTCAGAGAAATTACCAAAACTTGTCCAGTTTTCAAAACTGGCATTAGGTATAATGGTTTGCCCATGCATGGCAATAGCTGCCATGAAGAAGCATGAAAAAACGATCGATTTAACTATTTTCATAATAAAAGTTAACTTTGAGTTATGAAGATGCTTTGAACCACAATGAAAAAGAGGGTGTATCATAAATTTGCGAAGCAATCTGGGTAAAATGTCCTGTAAAATTATGATATTTCAGCATACCTTTGACAAAATTATCCACATGAAGCCCCTCCGGCACTGTCTCTACCGACTGCCAATGCTGTCTCTATTTTTTTTTATCCTGCCTGCATGGGTATTATCTGCCAATCATGTTAACAGAACCTCAAAGGCATCAATCACATCAATGATACAAGGTGGTGATTCCTGTAAGGTAAAACTTGATAAGAAAACAGAACGAATATATCAGGACGGAATAGATTACCTGCGAAAAGGCAGTTATAACCTGGCAGG
>CAZVNF010000013.1:0-42809 GCA_964628215.1 uncultured Draconibacterium sp. | reverse complement strand
TTTATCATTTTTCAGCGATTGCATAAACGTAATGAATTTAGTGGTACAGGCATCGGGCTAGCCCATTGTAAAAAGGTTGTGGAATTGCATGGTGGTAAGATATGGGTTGAATCGACTCCCGGTGAAGGAAGTAACTTCATGTTTACAATCCCGAAAAATAATCACAAATGAACAAAAAACCAAATTGCGTTCTACTGATCAGACACCTAAATTAAACTGTTATATATGATTTTGTCGATCATGGTACAAAGGAAATTAAGAGTTCCGTCATGTTCGCAAAAAAAAAGGTTATTTTGCGTAACTCACAGCCCGTGTTTCCCTGATCACAGTAATTTTAATCTGACCCGGATAGGTCATTTCACTCTGAATCCGTTTGGAGAGATCGAATGATATCTGGTTGGCTTCTGTATCGTTTACCTTATCAGCCCCGACAATTACGCGTAATTCGCGACCCGCTTGTATTGCATAGGTTTTAACAACGCCCGGATAACCAAGAGCCATGTCTTCAAGATGTTTTAAACGTTCGATGTAAGCCTCAACCACTTCGCGGCGGGCTCCGGGGCGGGCACCTGAAATAGCATCGCAAACCTGCACAATAGGTGAAATGAGGTTGTTCATTTCTATTTCATCGTGATGGGCGCCGATGGCATTGATGATTTCAGCCTTTTCCTTGAATTTTTCAGCGAGTTTCATTCCAAGCACTGCATGTGGCAATTCCGGTTCGGTATCCGGTACTTTTCCGATGTCATGAAGCAACCCGGCCCGTTTGGCCATCTTGGGATTTAAGCCCAATTCTGCTGCCATGGTGGCGCAAAGTTTCGAAACTTCTATAGAATGCTGTAACAAATTCTGCCCGTAGGAAGACCGGTATTTCATCTTACCAATCATTCTCACCAGCTCGTGGTGCATGTTGTGAATGCCCAAATCGATGCTGATCCGCTTACCGGTTTCAATAATTTCCTGCTCGATCTGTTTTTTTGTTTTGGCAACCACCTCCTCAATGCGGGCAGGGTGAATACGTCCGTCGGTGACCAGCTTGTGCAATGCCAGGCGGGCTATTTCACGCCTCACCGGATCAAATCCTGATAATATGATGGCATCAGGGGAGTCGTCAATGATGATTTCAACCCCGGTCAGCGACTCAAGTGTGCGGATATTCCTTCCTTCACGGCCAATGATCCTGCCTTTTATTTCTTCACTTTCGATATTGAAAACGGATACGGTATTTTCTATTGCATGTTCAGAAGCAGTTCGCTGAATGGTTTCTATGATGATTTTTTTTGCTTCAGTATTGGCGGTAAGCTTTGCCTCATCTATAATATCCTTCATGTAAACGATGGCTTCAGTTTTGGCCTCCTCCTTGAGTGTTTCAATAAGCTGGGTTTTGGCTTCAACTGCTGAAAGGCTGGAAATTGCTTCCAGCTTCTCCACCTGCACTTTCATTGCCTTGTCTAAATCAGACTGCTTTTTACTGATTATCTCCAGCTGCTGGGCAAGGTTTTGCTTAATGGTAATTACCTCTTTTTGCTTTTTTGCAAATTCTTCAACCTTAAGGTTCAGTGTGCCTTCTTTCTGTTTAAAGCGATTTTCATTCCGGCCCAGCTCTTCGTTTTTTTCCAGGATGAATTTTTCATGTTCTCCTTTTAACTGCATGAATTTTTCCTTGGCCTGCAGGATCTTTTCTTTCTTAACTACCTCTGCCTTTTCCATTGCATCCTTTAACAGAGCATCCCGTTTGCGTTCAAGTGCTCTGTTTAACACCGTTGCAGTGAGAACACCACCCATTATAATCCCGGCCACCCCAATAATAATAAATATCAGAAATCCTTCCATCGGTTTTTGTGTTTGTGTAGATACACATCGCGATGTGTATCTACATGGTTATTAATAATGAAGGAAGTCGAGACAATAAAAAACCCGCATTATTCAGCGAGGTATTGATAATCCTCTAACGACACGAATAGGGCTGCCAAACTTTTCGAACGTCCACTGTCAGGGAATTACTCCTGGTCTCCTGCCAAAGCATGAGTGAGGCCTGTCCTACGAGATACTGAGCGTTGCCCTAATATTTGTAATGTTAGGATTACAAACTGTCTGAAATAATGCGGGGTAAATCTTCAGATTTATTTTAAAGAACGTTTGTAGCTTCATACTTAAGTTGTTCATCCAGCGAAAGATCAATCGTTATTAATTTTGCCTTCCATTGTGTTTCATTCTCCGACAATAACTGATCATTCTGCAGGTATCCTGTGGCATATTCCAATGCTACCATGGCCAGGAGGTCTTGTTTGTCTTTATATGCATAACTGCCCGAATAATCTTTGATCCGCTTATCGATCAATTTGGCAGCTTTACGAAAAAGTTCCTCATGTTCTTTGTCTATCGCCAGCCGGTATGACCGGTCGGCGATGGGCAGCGATATTGACAGTTCGTTCATTGGCCTGACTAAGAATCGTAATCTAAGTATTTAAAAGCCCGATACATTTATCGATTTCCCGCACTAGTTCGTTGATCTTTAATTTTGCCTCAACGTTTCCTTCTTTTGTTTCTAATGTTTTAGCTATTCTGAGTAATCTAATCTTTTCTTCAAGTTCCCTGATGGTGTTTTTCTGCTCGCTGATAAGCTGTTTCAAATCATCAATCTCTTTTATATGCCTTTTATTATCAGCACGTTGAATCTGATGTTGTTGAATAAGTTTCCCTAACTTGTATTCAATACCGGAAACCAGGGTAGCAACATCCTTCATGGGCAGTCTCCTTTAGAATTCATGCAAAGATAATTATTTATTTTATTTTTTTCAACAACCCTTTCACCTTTTAACCCTGTTGCCGATTAAGCTGAAAAAACACCGTTTAAAATCACATGTTATGAACGAAGCTTTTTTATCCTACTTATGGAAGTTCAGGCAATTGAACCAGGATATCAGGACCGAATCAGGTGAGAGTTTAGCTATTCTGCATCCGGGTGACCTCAATACCAACAGTGGTCCCGATTTTTTCAATGCAAGGATCCGCATCGGACCTACAACCTGGGCAGGCAACGTCGAAATCCATGTGCTGGCTTCAGACTGGTTCAGGCATGGGCATCATACCGACCCTGCCTATGATCATACTATCCTGCATGTTGTATATGAAGATGACCGCAAAGTTTTTCATCAAAACGGAGAACCTATCCAGACATTGGTAGTAAAGAATCAGTTTCCAGTTGGTATTTTCGACCGGTACCAGTTGATGATGCTGAATAAGCAGTGGATTCCCTGCATGAATCAGTTGCATGCAACTGAAGATTATGGCTTTAGCATGTGGGCCCCGGGTCTCGCTGTTGAGAGAATGGAATATAAAGCAAACGGGATCCGCCATTTTTTAACCAGTTGCGGCAACGACTGGGAAGAGGCTCTTTACCGGCATGTAGCCACCAGTTTTGGCTTTAAAATTAACAGCATGCCTTTTGAATTATTGGCCAAATCACTGCCACTTAAAGTTATCAGACATCACCAGCACCAGTTGTTCCAGTTGGAAGCATTGTTATTCGGCCAGGCCGGGATGCTTGACAAAGAATTCAAAGATCAGTACCCCGGCGAACTCAGACAAGAATATCATTTTCTGCGGGATAAATATGGTCTTCAGCCTGTTTGTGGCAGCCTGTGGAAATTCCTCCGGCTGCGACCGGGTAATTTCCCGACAATCAGAATCAGCCAGTTTGCAAGTTTTATTTTTAGCATGAAAGCTGGGTTTTTCAGTCTGCTGGAGGGTGGCACCCTGGATAGAGCCATTGATAAAACAGCCGTTGCTGCTTCAGAATATTGGTTTACCCATTATGTTTTTGACAAACCATCAGCATTCAGCCCAAAATGCATGGGGAATGCCTGTGTTCAATTACTTATCATTAACGGACTGGCGCCATTTCTCTTTTTTTACGGACATGAAAAAGGACAACCACAGGTATGTGAAGATGTGTTAAACTCGCTTGAACAGATTGATGGTGAGAGAAATCTTCATATGGAAAACTGGAAACGAGTTGGTTTTCCAGTGGACAATGCGATGCAAACACAGGCCCTGCTTTATCTTAAACAGTTTTATTGTGATAACAGGCGCTGCCTGGAATGCAGGATCGGAACCCGGTTGCTTACTGATAAAGGTTTATGAAAATTCTAAATATAAGAGGTGTCGCCATGGATGTGCAGGAAATAAGGAAACAAATAGGCAGGACGGTGGGGGAGTATCTTACGTATAATCGAACCGAGCAGCGCGGAATATTGGTTTTGTGTTTGATCCTGTTGATGACGGTTATTGCCAATGGGGTGATCCCATCCGGCACATTTCATAATGCTCCTGATTTTTCGTCTTTTTCAAAAGAGATTCATGATTTTAACAGTGCCTGGCAAAAAGCCGCAGATTCCGACAGCATGGCGCGATTGCTGAAGTATCATCACAAACTGAATAACTACTCGACTATTTATAATGATTCAAATAAATACAGGGAGAACCATAGCAAGCCACTTATTATGGTCGAATTGAATGCCGCAGATACGTTTGATCTGCAGCAACTCAGAGGCATCGGCCCGGGTTTTGCCAGGCGAATCGTAAATTATCGTGAAAGATTGCGGGGATTTACCCGGAAAAGCCAGGTGCTCGAGGTGTACGGAATGGATACATCACGTTACAGGCTGATTGAAAAAAACCTGCTGGTCAACCCCGATTCGGTTCATCGGATCGATCTGAACACAGTTACATTCAAGGAGTTGTTGCGCCATCCCTATTTCCCGTTCGCCATCACAAAAAACATCATGCTTTACAGGCAGAAAAATAAAAGTTTCAAAACCCTGGACGAACTCCTGAAAATTGAAGGCATCAATGATTCAATTTTCAGGAGGATGTTCGTCTACCTGAGGCTCGGCCCATAAACCGTCGTCTTCTTCATTCTCGTCTCCCCAGTCCCAGGTTTTGCGCTGAGGACCCTGTTTCCGGTAATAAACCGCCAAAATCAGGCCGGATAAAAGTCCGAGCAAATGAGACTCCCACGAGATGGGTTGGTTCGGGAACAGTTGTGGGAAGATACCCCAGATGAGTCCGCCATAGAGAAATGCAACCAGCATGGTAATTACCAGAAGACTTGATTCGCGGCGGATCATTCCACTGAAAAATAAAAACGAGGCCAGCCCGTAAATTACCCCGCTGGCTCCAATGTGCGCACCATTGCCCCTGGCGTAAACCCATACCCAGATTCCCGTGATCAGGTAGATCAGAAAAAGGATCATCCATGCGATATCCTTGTAAAAATAAAACAAAAATGAGCCTAATATGAGAAACGGAATTGTGTTAGCAAAAAGATGTGCCAGATCGGCATGCAGAAAAGGAGAAGTGAAAATTCCCGGAATGCCCTTTATCTGCAAGGGGTACAAGCCAAACTGGTTCAATTCCAATTCGAAAAGCATGTCAGCGCCTTTTACAAGCCATAAAATAACCACGATCATTATCGGAAATCGCAAACTACGGTAAATCCGTAATTTTTCTTCATCAGCCATTGCATAATATTTCCGCATAAAATTAGTTAAATAAAGGCCTTGACGATACCATAAAGTAAAATAAAAGTACCTTTGACAGTTGGTAATCATTTTTAATTATTCTTTTTATGAAGAATCAATCGTTTATATTTAATGTTTTGCGAAGTTCTGCAGTGCTGATACTAATGATGTTAACCTTGATTAATTTGCATGCGCAAAGTCAACGCCAGGATCCCAATGCAGGAATAAAAAAATACAATGCAACCATGCAATTGATCAATTATGCCTATGTAGATACCGTAAATGAGGCACGACTGGTTGAGAAGGCCATTGTTGAAACTTTAAAGGAACTCGACCCTCATTCAGTATATATTTCAAAGAAGGATGTTCAAAAAGCCAATGAACCGCTGGAGGGTAATTTTGACGGCATAGGAGTTCAATTTGAAATTCTTAAAGATACCATATCTGTAGTGCATGCAATCCCGGGCGGCCCTTCAGAGCGGTTGGGCATCATGTCGGGAGATAAAATTGTAAAAATAGACGGGGAACTGGTAGTTGGCAAGAAAATCACCAACCAGTTTGTGCTGGATCATTTGAGGGGAAAGCGTGGTACCAAAGTAAACGTTACAATTTTCAGGAAAGGAAAGAAAGATCTTATTGACTTTACCATCACGAGAGATAAAATTCCCATCAACAGCATCGACGCTGCTTATATGATCAAACCGGGGATCGGGTACATTAATCTGAACAAATTTGCACAAACCTCCATGCAGGAGTTTACCGAATCGGTTAACAAACTGAAATCACAGGGAATGAATGACCTGATCTTAGACCTGCGCAATAACTCGGGCGGATACATGGGCACGGCTATTGAACTTTCGGATGAATTTCTGATTACCGGCAAACTGATTGTTTACACTCAGGGAAGGAGTGCCAAGCGTGAGGATTTCTATTCAACTTCAAAAGGACTCTGCGAAACGGGTAAACTTGTCATTATGATCAATGAAAATTCTGCCTCTGCCAGTGAAATTGTGTCTGGTGCCATCCAGGATTGGGACCGCGGGATCATTGTTGGCCGCAGGTCTTTTGGAAAAGGGTTGGTGCAACGCCCGTTCAATTTACCTGACAGTTCTCAGATCAGGCTTACAACCGCACGGTATTATAACCCCTCCGGAAAATGTATACAGAAATCTTATGCCGATGGAATCGACAAATATTATGAAGATTTCAGCATCCGGATGAAACATGGTGAACTGATCCATCCCGACAGCATCAAATTCCCCGACTCGCTGAAATTTTACACCTCTAAAAAACGTGTTGTATACGGCGGCGGCGGAATCATGCCCGACGTTTTTATTCCATGGGATTCAACACCAATTTCCGATTACTACCTCGATTTGCGCCGTAAGAATGTTGTGAATACTTATGTGGGCGATTATGTTGACAAATCGCGTAAAACACTCAAAACCACCTATCCTGAGTTCAGCCTTTTCGACAAGAATTTTCAGATTGATGATGCCTTTATGGCTGATTTTTTTATCTATGCCGAGAAAGAAGGTGTTAAAAAAGATGAAAAGGGATATGCTGCTTCTGAAAAACTGATCAAGTCGCAGCTCAAAGGCGTGATAGCTCAGAAACTCTGGGATATGACAGAATTGTACACCATTATAAACCAGTATGATGAGGAGGTTCTGAAAGCAATTGAGGTAGCAGAGGATGATGCTTTATACAAAAAACTCAACATTGACCGTTAATCAAAACGGTGATTCAGGGTTGCCTTTTCTGCATCTTGCCTTACCCGTAATGGATGAGCCTGATTTGCTTCCACGTTTGTTGAATTGTATTTCTGCACAATCCTACCACAGGTTCAGGTTATTTGTTTGTGTAAATCAACCGGAAACATGGTGGAATATTCCGGAAAAGCAATCTGCATGCCGAAACAATGCTGACAGCATTAGGTTGTTAAATGAATTTTCGGGGTTTGACACTGTTGTTATCGACCGTTGCACCCCTGGCAATGGATGGACAGGGAAAAGGCATGGCGTTGGTTTTGCCCGAAAAACACTGATGGATCAGATCAATTTGGTTGCCCGGCCTGAGGATGTTATTGTCAGTTTGGATGCGGATAGTGTTTTTTCAGAAAATTACCTGAGGTCAATCGCACAACGTTTTAAGGATCATGCCGGATATTCAGCCTTATGTGTGCCCTATTTTCACCGGTCGCCGCCTGACGGGAAAGCAGGCAGGGCCATGTTGCGTTATGAAATATACATGCGTCATTATTTCCTGAATTTATCACGCATCGGTTCTCCATATGCATTTACGGCGCTGGGTTCGGCAATGGCAGTGCCCGTGTGGGCCTACAGGGCAATAGGAGGGATGACTCCAAAACTGAGTGGAGAGGATTTTTATTTTCTTCAGAAATTAAGAAAATCAGGGCATATCCTGATCTGGAACAAAGAAATTGTTTATCCTGAAGCCCGGTTTTCCGACCGGGTTTTCTTTGGCACCGGGCCGGCCATGATCAAGGGAGCTGCCGGCGACTGGGCCAGTTATCCGGTTTATCCCTGTTCGTTTTTTGATGAGATTTCTGAAACTTACAACCTGCTGCCAGGGTTATACCTTGAACATACGGATACAAAAGTGGTCAGATTCATGTCGGAGGTATTCCGGGAAGTGGATCCCTTAGGTCCATTGCGCGCAAACCACAAGGACCAGGCTCATTTTATAAGGGCCTTTCATGAGAAATTTGACGGGTTGCGGATTCTTCAATACATGAAAACAGCAATGGAATCGGATTCTTCCACAGATGAAGAAAACTTACTTGATTTTCTCAACAGGTTTTATTCTCCTGAAGAAATTGAAGAAACAGGGATCCCGGTAAATTCCTTTTCATTTAACCGCTCACCGGTTGAAGTGCTGGAAAAAATAAGGATGTTCCTTTTTAAGAAGGAAATGGAGGTGCGATTTAGTTCAGAACCTCAGTAACCAGTGTAGCTGCTTCCTTGAGTGTAATGGCCGAATGAACCTTTAATCCTGATTCATCAATCAGTTTTTTACCTTCTATTGCATTGGTTCCCTGTAACCTGACGATGATGGGGATGTTGATTTCGCCGATATTTTTATAGGCATCCACAACCCCCTGGGCCACCCTGTCGCATCGTACAATTCCTCCAAATATGTTGACAAGGATCGCTTTTACAGCAGGATCTTTCAGGATGATCCGGAACCCTTCTTCCACCCGTTTTGCATTTGCCGATCCTCCAACATCCAGGAAATTTGCAGGGTCGCCACCTGAAAGTTTTATAATATCCATCGTGGCCATGGCCAGGCCGGCACCATTCACCATACAACCCACATTACCATTCAGTTTAACATAGTTGAGGTCATGACGGGTAGCCTCCACTTCGATGGGGTCTTCTTCATCGATATCGCGCATGAGAGCTATCTCGGGATGGCGGAAAAGTGCGTTGTTATCAATCACTATTTTGGCATCTGCAGCCAGGATCTTATTGTCGGACGTTTTAAACACGGGATTGATCTCGATCAGAGAAGCATCGCTGCCTTCATAGGCACGGTAAATTCCAAATACAAATTTGACCATGTTTTTATAGGCCTCCTCCTTTAATCCAAGATTAAAGGCGACTTTTCTGGCCTGGAATGCCTGCAACCCGATTTTAGGGTCGATCTCCTCGGTAAATATCAGTTCCGGGGTTTCTTCCGCAACCGCTTCAATGTCCATACCGCCCCTGGGAGAATACATTAACACGGTATGCCCCTTTTGCCTGTTCAACAGGATACTCATATATATTTCGGAAGGTTCCGATGGGCCGGGATAGAAAATATTCTGCTCTACATATACCTTTCTGACCAGTTTTCCCTCTTTGCTTGTTTGAGGTGTTACCAGGTTCATACCGATTATTTGGGCAGCATACATGCGCACCTCATCAATCGATTTGGCTACTTTAACCCCACCGCCTTTTCCGCGGCCGCCGGCATGAACCTGGGCTTTGATCACAAATTTATCGCTGCCGGTAGCTCCCTGAAGATATTCTGCGGCCTTTACAGCCTCTTCCTCAGTGTGGGCTAGTCCGCCTTCAGGAACTGCAACGCCGTATTGCTTTAAAATTGATTTGCTTTGATATTCGTGTAGGTTCATATGTTGGTGGGTTATTATCGGTTTCCAAAAATAGTAGTTTGAATTGGATTTACAAAAAAGCAGGTGCAAAGATTTCAATTTTCTTAACTTTGCCGTTCAAGGCAAGTGTATGATCATTACGCAGAATATTCAAAAATCGTTTGGCCCGATCCATGTGCTCAAAGGAATCAACCTGAATGTAAAAAAAGGTGAGATTATCTCCATTGTAGGTGCATCCGGGGCGGGAAAGTCTACTTTGTTGCATATCATCGGTACTCTCGATAAGGCTGATTCAGGCACTGTAGAGCTTGACGGAATAAGGGTAAATGAGCTTTCAGAACGAAAACTCTCCGATTTTCGCAACCATCATATAGGGTTCGTTTTCCAGTTCCATCACCTGCTGCCCGAGTTTACCGCTCTTGAAAATGTATGCATCCCGGCTTTTATTGCCAAAAAAGGGAAGAAGGATGCTGAAAAAAAAGCGATGGAACTCCTTGATATTATGAATCTCACGGGTCGTGCAGGTCATAAACCTTCTGCACTTTCCGGGGGTGAACAGCAACGTGTGGCTGTTGCCAGGGCGTTGATAAATGATCCGTCGGTAATTCTTGCAGATGAACCCTCCGGAAACCTGGATTCAGCCTCAGCAGTTGAACTTCATAAACTTTTTTTCAGGTTGCGTGATATGTTTCAGCAAACCTACATCATCGTTACTCATAATCTTGACCTGGCTGATATGGCCGACCGGAAACTTACCATGAAAGATGGTTTGATCGGGATGTGAACAGATATGTAATTATTACGAATAAATCACGTTAGTCTTTATTAATAGAAATAAATCATCAGAACGTACTACAATCGCATGAAAATAACCGGCTTTAAAAAAACATTTCCAATTATCGCAGTGGTGCTTGTTTCATCATTAACCTTTGCATTGTTTTTCACAATTAAAAGTATATCAGACCATTCACGTCAACAATTTCCCTTTACGGAAACGGACATGTCCGGTGATACAATTCCTGTAAAAAAGAATGCCCCCGGCGGACAGAATGATGCGGCCCAGAAATCCATTGCCTCAGGAGATGCCTATTTTAAAGTGAAAGATTACCTCAATGCCAAGGCCGCCTATCAGCAGGCAGTGTCGCAGAATCCCAATGATGAAATTGCAAAGGAGAAACTTCGCAAGACAATGGATTTACTGCGTTCGCAAAAAGCACAGAATATCCTGTTTGATGTGGCTGTTGCCAGTGCAGATAAGCTTTTTCAGGCCGGAGATTATGAAAAGGCCATGCAGGAGTACGAAAATGCAAGCAAGCTCCTTCCCGGAGATCCTTATCCGAAAAACAAAATCAATGAGATTATCAAGATCCAGGTAGACAGCAAGGTAAAGCAGGAAGAGTATTCAAAAGCCATTGCCACTGCCGACAAGTTTTATGGCGTGAAAAACTATCAGGATGCACTGCTGAACTATAAGAAAGCAGTTGAAATCAAGAATAATGAACGGTACCCCCAGGACAGGATTACGGAACTTACCGGGCTCATAGCAGCTCAGAAGGCCAAAGACGACGCTTACAATAAAGCGATTTTACTGGCCGACCAGGCATTCAAAGCTATTCAGTATCCCAATGCCATCAAGTCCTATAAAGATGCCCTGGTGATTAAACCTGAACAGGCATATCCCGCTGAAAAAATAAAGGAAATAGAAGGGATCCTTGCCCGGATCAAAAAGGCACAGGAAGATTATGACAAATATATTGCACTTGCCGATAGTTTATATATTGACAAGAAGTACTTCAAGGCCAGGGAAAATTACGTGATGGCCACCTCGGTAAAACCTGCTGAAGCTTACCCCAAAGAGATGATTTCCAAGGCCGATAAAATGCTCACAGGGCAGGAGGCTGCCATGGCAAAAGCCCTGGAGGAGCAGTATACCGCGACCATTGCCGGTGCTGATAAATTGTTTACTGAAAAGTCCTACGAGCCTTCACGGGCGGAATATGCCAAAGCTTCGAATTTGAAACCGGCAGAGCAATATCCGAAGGATAAAATTGCTGAAATTGAGAAAATATTTGCCAATGCGCTGAAGGACAAGGATGAACAGTATAAACTTGCGATTGCGTCGGGTGACAGGGCTTTTGCCGGTAAAACCTATGAAACTGCAAAATCTGAATATCAGGTTGCACTTGGGATTAAACCCAATGAAGCTTACCCTAAAACAAAACTTGCAGAGACAGAAAAGCTGATCGCTGAAGCCGCCCGGCAAAAGGCGGCTGATTCCAGGTATGCCAATGCGATTGGCAGGGCCGACAGCATGTTGATGGCAAAAGCCTACCTGCCTGCTAAATCTGAGTTTCAGAATGCATCAAAAATGAAACCTGAGGAGGTTTATCCTAAAAATAAAATCATCGAAATCAACCTGATTCTATATAACCTGGAGCAGCAGAAATTACAGCTGGTCCAATATAATGCCACAATTTCCAAAGCCGATAAATTATTGGAAGAGAAAGCATATGCCCAGGCTAAAACGGAATATGGGAATGCCTCAAAATTAAGGCCGGAGGAATCGTATCCAAAGGAAAAAATTACGGAAATTGACAGAAAGTTAGGCGACCTTGGCGCACTGAAGGCACTTGATGATAAATATGCAGCGGCCATTGCATCGGCAGACAGGCTGCTTGCCTCAAAAACTTATGATCAGGCACGTGCCGGGTACATGGATGCCAGTGGTATAAAACCTGCCGAACAATATCCTAAGGATAAAATTGCTGCCATTGACAAGACACTTGCAGATATTGCCGCATCGAAATCACTGGAGGAAAATTACCTGGCAGCCATTGCCAAAGCAGATAAAAGCCTGGCTGATAAAACATATGAAACTGCTAAAACTGAATATGCAGCAGCTTCCGGGCTGAAACCTGCCGAGCAGTACCCGAAAACAAAAATAGCAGAAATCGATGCCATTCTGGCCGCTGCTGCAAAACAAAAGGCGCTCGAGGATGAATATGCTGCTGCTATTTTGTCGGCGGACAAACTTCTGGCAGCCAATTCATATGAGCCGGCCCTTGCTGATTACAGGAATGCACTTAAACTGAAACCGGCGGAGGAGTATCCAAAGGGTAAAATTACTGAGATCACACAGATACTGGCAGGACTTGAAAAGCAGAAATCGCTGGAGGCCCAGTACACCGGCAGCATTGCCAGAGCCGACAAGTTGCTGGCCGACAAGTCATATATTCCGGCTAAAACTGAATATCTCAATGCTTCAAATATTAAACCCCAGGAAACCTATCCAAAAGAAAAGATTGCCGCCATTGATAAAATTATTGCCGATCTCGCGGCAGCAAAGGCACTGGATGATAAATATGCAGGAATGATTGCAAGTGCTGATAAACTGTTGGCGGCCAAAACATACGAACAGGCCAGGCTGGAATATCAAAACGCAGGAGCGGTAAAGCCTGCAGAAACATACCCAAAGGATAAAATTGCCGAAATCGACAAAGCCCTCGCTGAAATTGCGGCTGCCAAATCACTGGATGAAAATTACAAGGCGATCATTGCAAGTGCTGACAGGCACCTTGCAGAGAAAAGCTATGAAGTTGCCAAAGGGGAGTATTCAACAGCTTCGGGACTGAAGCCTGCTGAAAAATATCCCCTCACAAAAATAGCAGAAATAGATGCAATCATCGCTGCCATTGCCAAACAAAAAGCCATCGATGATGAATATGCCGCAACGATTGTGAATGCAGATAACCTTTTGTCTGCTAAATCATATGACCCGTCGAAACAGCAATACCAGGCAGCACTCAAAATAAAGCCGACAGAGCAGTATCCAAAGGATAAAATAGGGGAGATAGATAAAGCACTTGCGGAGCTGGCACTTATAAAGGACCGCGATGATAAGTACGCCGCCCTGGTTGGGAATGCCGATAAATTAATGGCAATGAAATCGTATGCCCCGGCAAAAGCAGAGTATTTGAATGCCACAGCCATCAAGCCGGCTGAAAGCTATCCGAAGGAAAAGATAAAGGAGATCGATGACATACTTGCCGCACTGGCCGCAGCAAAAGCGCTTGACGACACATACAACGGGATGATTGCTGCTGCAGATAAACTTTTAGCCGCAAAAACCTATGAACAGGCGAAACTGGAGTATCAAAATGCCGGCTCGATCAAACCAGCAGAGAATTATCCCAAGGATAAAATTGCTGAAATTGAAAAAATACTTGCCGACCTGGCGGCTTTGAAGAGCCTGGATGAAAATTATAAGGCAACAATTGCCCGGGCTGACCAGCTTCTTGCAACGAAAACCTGGGAGAATGCGAAAGCAGAATATGGAAAGGCAGTCGAACTAAAACCCGCTGAGCAGTATCCTAAAACTAAAATTGGTGAAATTGATGCTGCCCTTGCAGCCATTGCGAAGCAAAAAGCCCTGGATGAGGAGTATGCAGCAACGATAGCCAATGCAGACAAGCTTTTGTCGGAAAGGTCATACGATCAGGCAAAAACTGAATACGGAAAAGCAGGTGCACTGAAACCCGGGGAACAATACCCCAAAACAAAACTGGGTGAAATAGACAAAGCGCTTGCAGATGTTGCCCGCATGAAGGCCATTGATGATCAGTATGCCACGGCCATTTCCAATGCAGATAAATTGCTGGCATCTAAGACCTATGATCAGGCTAAAACAGCGTATACTGATGCCGGAAAAATTAAACCTGCTGAACAATATCCAAAGGACAAGGTGTTGGAAATAAGTAATATACTTGCCGAAATTGCGAAGCAGAAATCACTGGACGACCAGTATAAAATAACCCTCGCAAAGGCTGACCAGCTTCTTGCAGCAAAAACCTACGATCAGGCAAAAACGGAATTTTCAAATGCACTTACTCTGAAACCTTCAGAACAATATCCTAAAGATAAAATAGCTGAGATTGATGGAGTGCTTGCTGAAATGAAAGCAAAGGAAGATGCCTATAAAGCCTCTCTTGCCGCTGCCGACCAGCTTTTTGCCCAGAAAAAATATGAGGAGGCCCGCACAGAATATCAGAATGCTTTGGTAATTAAACCCCAGGCCACTTATCCCCGGGAGAAGATTTCCGAGATAAACAAGGCGCTTGAAGAACTGCTGGGGAAGCAGAAATATTACGACAATCTCGTTGCCGATGCTGATAATTCTTTTAAAACAAAGGATTACGGGAAGGCAAAAGAGACCTATCAGCAGGCCCTTGGTGTTTTTCCTGCCCAGTCTTATCCTAAAGATCAGATCAATATCATTACTGCCAGGGTCGATAGCCTTTACCGTGCCAACAAGTCCCTGTATGATAAGGCCATCGCAGACGGAGACCGGGCCTATAATTCTTTTGAATTCGACAAAGCAGTTGACGCCTATACCGAGGCTGCCATGTTGTTGCCCATGGAAAAATATCCCCGGGAAATGATTGTGAAAATTCGCAGGACCATTGAGGAAAATGCCATTGCAGATGTGCTGAAAACTCCTGTAACTATTACGTCGAATACTGAAAAACAGTTTTCCTTTGTCCCGGTGGCCATTGCTTCCAGGAAGAATAATTTCGTGTATATAAAAATTAAAAACCTCTCGGGCAAGCCATTTAATGTGCTTGTGCGGTATGGCAAGGATAAACAGGCCAATGGCGGGGTCGTTATGAGAAACCTGAATGCAGAAGGAAAGGTGTCAGAACGATTGGTAAGTGTGAAGGACCAGGATTTATGGTCACGAGAGGATAATAACTGGATCAGCCTTTATCCGCAGGGTGGGGATGTTGAAGTCTCTTTTATACAGGTTTCCAGGGCGAAGTAAATCCGGTTTCTATACCTGGCTGGTATAGAAAAGGGAGTTTTTAAATATGCTTACTTCTTTTTATTCAGGGTGAAAAGTGTGATCTCCGGGAGTATTCCGATTCTTCCGGAGTAGCCGATGTTCCCCAATCCCTGGTTTACATAAAGATATTGTGGATTCGCTGAACCGGTATTTGTATATAACCCGGTCCATAGTGTTGAGATCCAGATCACAGGACTCCAATGGAGATGGCAGCAGTCGATCCCGATTTGTCCGCCGTGGGTATGCCCGGAAAAAGTCAAGTCGATTTGTGGATATTTTTTACTGATGACTTGTTCCCAGTAGGAGGGATCATGTGAAAGCAGTAACTGAACGGGCACAGACTCTGTTCCGCGTTGTGCCCTGTGGATGTCGCCATGCCGCTGAAACCGCCGGGTGGCTCCCCAGTTGTCAACCCCGATCACCGCAATACTGTCTGACCCTCTTCTGAGTATCTCATTGGAATTCAACAACAGTTTCCATCCCAGGTTAGTATAAAAGGCATGCAATGCAATGAGATTTTGTCTTTTAGCAAGTTCGGATGACCAGGTGATGTAGTCGCCGTAGTCGTGATTTCCCATGATAGCATAAATGCCCATAGGGGCCTGAAGCGTTTTCAGTATACTTTCAAATCCGCTGCCTTCAGCGGTGCAGTAATTGAACATGTCGCCGGTAAAGAAGATAACATCGGGATTGAGCCCGTTAATTATTTTCATTGCCTCCAGCAACTTTGCCTTTGAATTCCAGCTTCCCAGATGAATATCCGAAATCTGAACAATTTTCAAACCGTCGAAAGCCGGTGGCAGGTCATTTAAGGTGATCACTTCCTCTTTCACCCTGAAATCAAACTGCCAGAATAGGGTTCCGGCGGTCATCAGTGTGAAAATCATCAGGCCGGTCAGCCAGCCGGTTACGAGGAGTGGTTTAGATCGTGTAATGTCTTTAAACCTTTTAGTGTTGCTGCCCGATTTTACAGGGAGTATGAATTTGATCAGCCTGATACTATCTGCCAGGATCAGGGTGACCATGGGAGGGAGCTCCGATACGAAAATAATCAGCAGGAAACTCTGGATATAGGTGCGTATTGGAATATTCCAGTCCAGGAAGGAAACAAACAAACCAAAGCCAAACAAAAACGGTAACAGCGCCAGCGGGAACCAGAAAAGGGCTGTGATCAGAAACCTTCGGCCCCTCCTGAATCCACGGATGGCACCCCGGACGGAGGTCCACAGGTAACCATTAAAAACCAGGAAAAAGAAGAAAAAAATGAGTGTTCCGGCGTTCTTGGGCAGGTATAGCAGTAAGACCAGAACGAGGATCAGAGAAACTATAACGAACAAGAACGGAAGAAGCAGTTTTTTCATTTATTCTTCACATAGTTCACAAGCCCTTTTGCATCAAATATTTCCATCAGCTTGTCAGGCAGAGGAGCAAAAGGATATTGGTCACTTCCAATATATACAAGACCTTTCCCGAAGTCAATGGTAACTTCATCGCCCTGTTTGTAAGCGTTTACCGCCTCAGGTACCAGGATGATCGGAAGCCCCTGGTTTACCGATGAGCGATAGAAAATTCGGTTTACCGATTTGCAGATAACTGCCTTGATTCCGGCATAGGCCAATCCAACAGAAGGGTGTTCGCGCGAACTGCCACACCCGAAATTGGCTCCGGCCATGATGATATCGCCCGATTTGACACGATCGGAAAAACTGTTGTCAAATCCTTTGAACAGGTGGGGCATGATTTTGTCTGGTTCCGTACTTTGCACATTGTAGGTAAGGTTTCCGGCAAACATCTGGTCGGTGTTGAGATTGTCGACATCTGCATAATTCCAGGTTCTGCCTGAAAGCCGGTCATCCCCTTCCTGAATATCAACTGTGGCACTTTGTGGCGCATGGTAGGGGAATTTATCCCCGGCCGCCATACCCCTTGGATCAGTAATTTCTCCCTTTAAAGCAGAAATGGCTACTGTTGAGGGAGATGCAAGGTAAACACTGGAGGCAGAATTGCCCATGCGCCCTTTGAAATTGCGGTTTGCGGTGGAGATCACATTGTAATTGTCGGCAGGAATGCCTTGTCCGGTCCCCAGGCAGGGTCCGCAGGAGGCTGAAAGCACATTGGCGCCCGATTCCATGAAAATTTCGATGAGCCCCTCTTTCATAGCCTGCATGAAGATCTCTTTGGAAGCCGGGATGATCTGCAACTGCATGTATTTGGGAACTTTTTGTCCCTTTAGAACTGCTGCAGCTTCGCGCAAATCCTGCAAACGGCCGTTGGTACAGGTTCCAATAAGTGCCTGTTGTATTTTTGTTCCCTGCACCTCAGAAACTGCTTTTACATTGTCTACATGATGGGGAGCAGCTACAACGGGGAATACGTTGGTCAGATTGATTTCAATTTCTTTCAGGTAAATTGCATCATGGTCGGCCCAAACCCCTTTCAGCGAATGGCCAAAGTGGTTTTCCAAAACTTCGTCGGCCGGGAAAACGGCATTTTTAGCTCCCATTTCTGAGGCCAGGTTTGAGAGAACCATGCGGTCGGAAACGGTGAGCGATTTAACTCCTTCTCCATGATATTCGATTGACATGTAATCAGCCCCGCTTGATCCGATCATTCCGATAATCCACAGTGCCAGGTCTTTTGCATAGACACCCTTCTGTAATTTACCGGTTAATGATATTTTAACAGATTCAGGAACGCGGAACCACGTTTCGCCCTGTTTCCATAAACCGGCAGTTTCGGTGCGGTCGATCCCGGCAGCAAATGCATTGTATGCCCCCGCAGTGCTGGTATGGCTGTCGCTGCCCACAATGATAAGGCCGGGTTTTGCATAGTACGACATCAGCTGATGGCAGATGCCGTCGCCCACATCGTGGAACTTTTTAATACCGAACTTTTCAACAAATTCACGAATCACCTGGTAGTCATTGGCCAGTTTGGAGTTGGTAGGAGGGGCATTGTGATCAAGCGTGATCAGCAAAGCATCAGGGTTGGCCAGCGTGCTGCCGCCCATTTTTTTAAAGGTACTGTAAATACTCGAAGTATTGTCGTGCGACAGAATGATGTCGGGACGTGCAAACACAATACTACCCGTAGCAGCGCCAAAGATTTTCTCAGCAAATGTTTTTCCGGTCATGGTTTAAAAGGTTGAAGTGGTTTAATAATGCAAAAATCAGTTTTTTTTGTTAATTATTAAACAGAAATCTATATTTTTAACAAACGATTTCATTCAGACACCCCTGGCATGCCCTGCAAAACTCCTGTAAATCTGTTTTTGATTTGGAATACAGTGGAAAAGTTCGCGAAAAGTATGGTTTGCATATGCTTTTTTTTGTCAGCTTTTTCCACATTTGCCGCGAAGGATATTGACAGTCTGTTGCAACTGCTGCCGGCGGGAAAGGGATTGGAGAGAGTGAAATTATTAAATGATATAGCCTGGGAATATCTGGAAGATAAACCGGAACAGTCAATAAAGTATGCCACAGAGGCGGTGAAGCTCTCCAGGGCAATGAAGAATCTTAAAGAAGAAGCCAGATCTCTCTATATTTTGGCCGATGCAGCCTATTACCTTGACAACCTGGATGAGGCCATTGTTTTTTACCTGAAATCGGCTGAGATCGAAAAGCAGGTTGGGGGCCGGGAATCGAAAGAATATCTGGACAGGATCGGGGATGCAGGTTATACTTATTATATCTCAGATCATCAACTGGAAGCGCTGAAATATCTGCAGGAGTGTCTTGAACTTTCGATTCAAACCGGGTACGACAGTCAGGCCGCAGCGATGTATAGCAATATTGGATCTATTTATGCAGAGTGGGGTGATTATGCCAAGGCCATTGAAAGCAATCAGAAAGCCCTGATTATTGATCGCCGGATTGGCGAGCCTTCTCAGATCGCCACGGATCTCAATAACATCGGGAAAATTTATGAGATGTGGGGAAAATTTCATGAAGCTGTCAGATATTACCATGAGTCCCTGGAACTGGCAAAATCCATGGGCAATCAGGCCATGATTGCCGTAAGGTTGAATAACCTTGGCACGGTAAACAAGGCATGGAAAAAATACCCGCAGGCCCTTGACTTTTTTCAGCAGGCACTGGAAATTGAACGCAAAATGGGAAGCATGGAAAAGGTAGGCAGAAGACTCACAAATATTGCTGCAACATACTTATCCATGAAGCAATATGACAAGTGCCTTGCTTATCTGAATCAGGCATCGCCGATTGTGAAAAAATCGAATCTGATCGATGATTTGGCCCGCTTATATAGTGTTTTCGGTAATTTTTACCTTTCAACCCATGATTATTCAAAAGCCATTGCTTACTTTAGTCAAAGTCAGGAGTATGCAATTAAAAACAATCTGAAGCCAATTCAGATGGGAAATTTACAAAATTTGGCCGAAGCTTATGAAAAGTCAGGAAAACCAGCTTATGCACTTGAATCTCTGAAGAAGTTCCTCGTCATAAAAGACTCCGTGTTTAATAAAGAGAGTAATACCAAACTTGCAGAATTTCAAGCCAGGTTTGAAAATGAAAAGATGAAACTGGAAAATGAAGTGCTGAAAAAAGATGCAAAACTCAAATGGAATGTATATATGTTGTCTGGCATTGCTTCATTCACCTTGTTTATCATCCTCTTGTCTGTTATTTTGATCCTCAGGCTTAAAGCCAGGAATGCCAGACAATCCAGGCAAATGGCTGAAAACCAGGCAAGCCGGCTGGAATTGGAGTTGGAACTTAGAAACAAGGAACTGACTTGCAATGCAATGGCTATTATTAAGAAGAATGAAACGGTTTCTGAAATGATGCTGGCACTTGAAAAGGCGATTCGTGACGGACAACCGGCTGAGGTTGTTGACTCGGTGTTTGAAAAGATACGGAATAGCAACAACGATAACATCTGGAAGGAATTTGAAGTAAGGTTTACACAAGTACACAAAGATTTCTATGATAAGTTAAATGCCCGTTATCCTGATCTGTCGCCAAACGAACGAAAATTGTGTGCTTTTCTCCGGCTGAACATGACAACCAAGGATATTGCCTCGATTACACATCAAAGTGTACACAGTATCAATGTAGCGAGAACCAGGTTGCGCAGGAAAATGAACCTTGCCAACAGTGAGGAAAATCTCGTATCTTTCCTTATCAACCTCTGACCGGCATATCATTTACCTTCTTTTGCTGTTTTCTTTTCGATACTTTAAGTGTCAGATATTCATATTGTTATTCTTGATGTATCACAAATGTGACCGTTGTTTTCCTCATTGTGTCACTATTGTATCAGGCTGTTTTTTGGAATATGCCTGAGCCGGTTGTATTCTTGCCGTGATTTTTTCAATGCAGGCAAAATGAAGGAAAGTAAAAAAGCGCTGTCAGTCGAAATCAAGAAGTTTCTTGATGAAAATCAGGCAGAGAATGAGGCTTTGAAGAAGTTAATTGTTGCATTGCAAAGCGACGAGATGAAGAAGAAACGAGCAGAACAGAATTCAGGTGAATCAACACAACTCAAAACCAAATAACCAAAAACCAACATTATGAAAAAGTTATTCTCAGTTATCGCTGTCATTTCATTGCTTTTTGCCGTGAATTGTGTTTTTTCACAGACAAACACCTGGAACGGGGCATTTAATAAGTACTGGGCCAATGCCGGAAATTGGTCGCTGGGGCATATTCCCACAGCCGCGGAGGATGTGGTGATTACTTCCGCGGGTTATCAGCCGGTAACGATTGAATTCTATAATCAAACCTGTCATGATCTGACAATCAACTCAGGGACGCTTGTAATTGAAGATACCTGGGATCTGAACCTGACCGGCAGTGCAAATATTTATTCTGCCATGCAAATGAACGCCTCATCCAGGTTTGCAGTTCTCGGATATATCTCCTGGCGAACCGGTTCAACTTTTACTTCCTCATCCAATTCAGCTATTGAAATAACCGGAAACTGGGGTTTTCTGGCAGGTTCGGCCGTAAACATGGGGCAATGCAGCGTTACTTTTACCGGGGCTGGTCACAGCAGCATCACCAGTGGCAGCAATGCCAGCAGCTTCGGAGCATTAATCCATAACAAAAGTGCAGGGGCCGATCTTTTTATTGCCGACAATTCTTATCAGACACTCCGCATAAACGGGAATCTGACCATTAATACAGGTAGAAAACTCTATGGAAATGGCTCCATCACCACTATATTGGCAGGCGATCTGATCAATTCGGGTGATTTTTATTTCACCACGGGCACAGTAAGTATGGAGAAGAGTTCGGGTACCCAGTCCATTCAGGTAAATTCAGGTGACTATTTCAATTCACTTAAGATAAACGGGGGGGCAACGGTAACCTTTAATAATAATTTGTATGTACATGAAAATCTTACCATACAGTCGGGGATTTTCAATCCGGCAAACTATACGGTCAATGTAATTGGCGACTGGATAAACACCGCCGGTCCTGAGCATTTTACGGAGGGATCGGGGAAAGTGGTTTTTTACATGATAATCAATAAGAGTCCCGGTTCAGGGTTATATGATCATATTTGCAGTAACTCCGAAAACTTCAATATTCTTGAAGTCAATAACCCATACGGATATCTTGTGGTAAACAATGCATCTGCAGTTGTTACCTGCAATCAATATGATTATACTGCCGGAGGCGTTTCTGTGGAGGCGGGCACTTTTACCGCACTGGATCTGGCAGATAATGCGATTTATGGATATTTCGGATTGCAAACCGGGGGAACCATCAACCTGACGAACACCGGCAGCTTTGTTGACCTTTCGGGGTACCTGAGCATTGCAGGCGGAACATTTAATGTGTATGGTGGAAACGATCAGAGTTACTGGCCGTATAATAACAATGGCGGTATTACCATGAGCGGCGGTACCCTGAATTTTGCCAACCAGGGAATCAGGGTACATTCAGGAAGTTTTTCTCTGACCTCGAATATCACCGGCGGAACCATTAAATCGGCCCGGGGATTTACCAATTACCGGTCTGATTTCTATCCCACCGGCGGAACGGTTGAAATGGTTGGAGCCACAGATGGTGATCTGTATTGTGTAAGTTCATCTGCCTTTTATGCCCTGAAAATCAATAAATCACTTTCCGACGGGAGTATGGCTGCAAATAATGGTAATCAAACATTTAACCGTGAAACTGGTGATCCATTGCCGGATGCTCCTGCTGCAGGGGTTGTTAATCTGATTTCAGCAATTACGATAAACAGCCACTTTGTGCTTTCAGGAGGAACCTTTAACACAAACAATTATAACATTCAGGCAAAGGGAAACTGGACAAATTCTGCAGGACAATCTGCTTTTAACGAAGGTACCGGCAGGGTAATATTTAATGGTGGAAATTACCACCAGTATTGCAACAGTGAAGTATTCAACCTGATTGAATTGAACAAGGCTTCCGGAGGTTCGCTGAAAATAAATGGCGGCCCGGTTGCCTGTAATGAATATGACTGGACGGCTGGTGCAGTAGATGTTTCAGGAACTTTTACAGCTGCGGCGCTGTCGGATAACGGAGTTACCGGTGATTTTTATGTGTATACGGGCGGGGTAATTAATCTGGGCAATGGTGTTGGAAATACCGACCTGAAAGGAAATCTCTTTGTGTATGGCGGTACAGTGAACGTTTTTTCAGGCATGGTAAGTCAATGGCCTGGCAGTGGAAATGCCTCCATTATTATGAATACGGGTCAGATCAACGTTTATCCGTATGGAATTATTCTTGTGAACAACCCGCCTTATACGTTTGCAACCAGCATTACCGGGGGAACAATAAAAACCCAGGGAAGCATTGAAAACCACCGGAGTGATTTTACTTTAACCGGTGGCGTAGTGGAAATGTACGGAGCCCTGGATGCAACCCTGAGCATGTACACCGGCAGTTTGTGGGGGTTAACCATCAGCAAGGCAGCGGCAAAGACTGCCTCCCTGGGGCTCAGTGCCACTGTAAACGGTCCGTTGACGGTTCAAAGCGGTACTTTTAAATTCACCAATAAAACACTATTAACCGGTGACCATATAAATATTAATGATGGGGGTACTCTCTGGCTCGAAAATGCCTCACAGTTAAAGTTGACAGGAAATAAAGCCCTGTATGTGAATCAGGGTGGATTGTTGAAAGCAATCGGTCTGGTGGCCAGCAAACCGGTAATTACCCGCAACGGTGCGACTTCACATCATGAATTTCATGTGCAGGGTACCATCTCTGCCCGGTATGCAATTTTTGAATACAACTATGGAATCAATGTGACCGGGCTCATTGATCCAATGAATTCACTCGATCAGTGTACCTTTCAAAATGGGGTTGACAGATTCCTGTACATCAGCAGTAACCAGGAACTTATTATCAGAAATGCAAATTTCCCGACCGCTGCATTATACCAAAATATATGGAAGCCGAACAATGCCGGGCGGGTGACTTTCAAGGATGCCACCGGAATTTATGCAGGTGCAGCTTTTGAATCGGATCCCTATAACCGTGTAGACTGGTCGGCTACCCAGCCGGGTCTCTGGACGGGCATTCTGTCAACAGACTGGCATACCGCAGGCAATTGGGATGATCTTGTTGTGCCTACTGCCTCAACCAATGTCACCATCCCTGCCGGAGTGACCAATATGCCTGTTGTGGGTTCATCCACTGCTTATTGCAATAATCTTACGTTGAATGGTACACTCACTATTCCAGATAAAACAGTGGAGGTAGCCGGGAGTTTAAACATCAGCGGAATCCTGGCAATGAATCATTACCTGGGAAAAATCAGGGTGCAGGGAGATATATTTTGGAACACGGGCTCAACTGCCGCTATTACAGCCAATGCCTATATTGAAGTTTTTGGGAACTGGACCTTTAATTCCGGATCGAATGCGATACTGACCAATGGCAGTATGAGTTTTGAAGGGTCTGTTTCAAAGAGTATTTTTACCCATTCTGCCACCAGTTCATTCGGAGATGTTTATATCAACAAATTCGGGGGAGCTTCAGCAACTTTTGATGCAACTTCAACCCAGCCAATGAGAACCAAAGGCTTTTTTGTGAGTATGGGTTCCCGTTTTATTTCAAACTCATCCCAGGATATCAGGGTATCCGCCAATTTTTACAGTTTCAGCTTTACCGAGATGAACGCTGGCGCAGTTGTATTCCAGGGAGCAAGTCAGCTTATTATCCCGCATCAGGATGCCTATATGAACCATGTTATCTTTAATCAAACCGGAACGGTCACCATCAATCAGACAAATACAAATATCATGACCGTAAAAGGAGATCTGACCATCAATTCCGGGATATTCAGTCCTGAAACCAGTATCATCAAAGTGGCCAAGAGTTGGTTGAATAATTCAGGCACAGCCTCATTTACTGAAGGTGCCAGCCGGGTTGTTTTCAATGGCTCCGTTCCTCAATTCTGTTCAACAGAGCAATTTAATATCCTTGAAATAGATAAACCGGCAGAATATTTTTACGACCAGATGGGGGCGACCATCCGATGCCAGGTTTATGACTGGACGCAGGGCGGAATGTGGATCGCCGGCACCGGGAGTAGTTTTTATGCTGCCGATCTTGCCGATGATGGCATTTTTGGAGAATTTGTGTTGTGGTCCAATCTCATTCAGTTGCACCAGGATGCTTCACAGGGCATTAATCTGCGAGGCAGTCTGAGTATCAATAGTGGTGGTGTATTCAAAGTTTATGGAGGCAATGACGAAAGCCGTTGGGGAACCTATGGCAATGCCTCCCTGGTGATGACGAATGGAACGCTTGATTTTGTTGATCATGGAATCGCAATTACCGATGCTTCCCCATACAGTTTTACCTCTGCCATTACAGGTGGAACAATTCGTACCCGCGGCAGTTTTGTCAGCCAGTCGCCCGGTTTTAATCCTTCGGCAGGTACGGTTGAATTTTATGGTGCGACCAACAGCGCCATGCTGTCTGCGATGGGGAGTGCTTTTTACAATGTCATCGTCAATAAACCCGGCGATTTTTATACCAGGTTAACTGTTTGGCCTTCTGTTGTTAAAAACAGTTTAACTATTACAGAAGGTATGGCGGAAGTATCTTATGGTCATGTGCTCGAATGCTGGAACACCCTTGAAGTACAGGAAGGGGGCTGGATGGCAGTTACTTCAGGGACACTGAGCATGAAGTATCTCTCTTCGGTAAATGTAAATAACAATGGCCGGTTTTCTTCCTTTGGATATCCGGGAGGAGAGTGCCACATAAAGGGCATAACCCCACTGGATTATTACACCTTCAGTGTTCTGGGCGGCGGAGCACTGGAAGCAACCCACACCATTTTTGAAACATTGCCGGTGCAGGGCCTTTATCTTGCCCCCGGGGCATTGGTCAATCCTTATTATTCGCTCACCGGTTGCGAATTCCGCAATAGTGAAAGCGGAGCCAGTTCACTTATTACACTTGACAATGACGAGGTTGTGATGATCCGTGATGCATTTTTCCCTGCGAATACCTGGGGAGGAACCTACAATGCCCGCAAAAACATGAATTCCGGTCATGTTTACTTCATCAATGCCACCGGACCTTTTTCCGGATTTGGCTTTGAGAATGACCCCTATAACCGGATTGACTGGATTGCTTCGTTAACTGCTTCAGCTTCGGCCGTACCCCAGGTGATTTGCGCGGGTTCAACAGCTCAGCTCCAGGCTAATCCCACAGGCGGACTTGGCCCGTTTACCTATATGTGGAGCCCGTCTGACGGGTTGTCAGATCCCGGCATCAGTAACCCGGTTGCCAGCCCGCTCGCCACAACAAACTATTCTGTAACCATAACAGATGCCCTTGGGCAAACGGCAACAGGTGGTGTTTCTCTGACAGTCATTCAGTTACTTCCCGTAAGTGTTAGCATTACGGCATCTTCAAATCCGGCTTCCCCGGGATCGCAGGTTACTTTCACCGCTACTCCTGTCAACGGAGGATATACTCCTGCTTACCAATGGAAAGTGAACGGAATTGATGTGGGCACAGGCATGGCTTCCTATTTGTATTTCCCGCAATACGGAGACCAGGTAACTTGTGTAATGACCTCAGGTTTGCCATGTACCTCCGGAAACCCTGCGGTTTCAAATACAATAACTATGATTATGGTGGCAACCTATACCAATGTGTCTGGAGATATTCTGGCCGGGGAAGATACCTGCTATAATGCCACTGCAGTGATCACGGTTCCGGTTGCCCCCTCTGTCTTCACAATTTACCCTGAAGGCAGCGCCACATTTATTGCAGGGTATCGTATCAGTTACCTTCCAGGCACCACGGTTCATCCGGGAGGTTACATGCATGGATATATCACCACCAGCAACGAATATTGCGGCAGTCTGCCACCGGCAATGGTAGCTGTTATTACAGGAGAAAACGGGTTGGATTCACCGCCATTGCCGGCAAACGGGTCGTTTTCCGTTTTTCCGAACCCCACAACAGGAGCATTTACCCTTAAAAATAAGGGCGAATTCACCGATCTGAAGGTTAAGGTTGAATTGTATACCCTGCACGGCGAAAAAATCATGTCAGCAACCTATGAAAATGAAAAAAACCATGAATTCAGATTGCACGATGTACCGCCGGGTCTCTATCTGATCAAGGTTATCACTGCCGATCTCGTTGAATCGTTTAAATTGATTGTCAGGTAGTGATTCAAATCATATTCTGAATAGTTTAGCTTATTACAAAGAGGTTGTCTCAAAAGTTGTTTTTCTTCGCCTTAAGGAAGATAATTCACACTGTTGAGACAATCTCTTGTTAAATTTAGGTATTTTTATGCGGAAATCAGTATTTTAACGATCTAATCCTTCTCTCTATGAAAAAAATCTTTACTTTTTTACTGGGCCTGTTTATAGCCGGCATCAATGCCATTGGGCAGGACGCCGCACAAACAAACCCCGGGCAGACACAAAACACACAAATGAATACCCGGGTTGATAATATCAGTTACTGGACGAATATGGCCAAACTCGGGGTGGTTCCTTTCAACCCGAATACACCGGCTAAGCCTGCCCAGGGTGTGCCCACAAAAAACGGGATGGGATTGACAGACCAGATGTCAACAGATATCGTGATAGTTGATGAGGCCGGAGTAACCCAGAGCGAGAATTCCGTGTTTGTTGACCCAAATAACAATCAGCATCTTCTGAACTCAAATAACTCCCGTTCAAGCAGCGGATTTCAGGGTGCAGATTATTTTAATTCAGCAGATGAAGGCCAGACCTGGACCGGAAGTAAAAATGGCGCGGGAGGTACCAACAGCGGTGATCCTGCCGCATGCATCAATCTGAACGGAAGACGATATGTAGGGTTTATTACTGCAGCGCAAGGTCAGGGCATCTCATATTCCGATAACGGAACTACCTGGACCCCGGTTACAGTTACTGCAGGAGTTACCTCCCCTGACCTGATGGATAAAAATCATTTAATTGTTGATAACACAAGTTCAATCTATTCAGGCAATGTTTATTCCGCCTGGACCTGTTTTGTTACCGGAAATGCGAATAATAATGACATTGTTTTTTCGCGAAGTACAAACAACGGGGTATCCTGGTCCGGTTTAACAAACATAAGCAATGCAATCGCTGCCGGTTCGCACAACCAGGGAGTCAATATTCAAACGGGTCCGGCCGGACAGGTATACGCCACATGGGCGGTATATGATGTATGGGGGCCCACTTATTTCGAAAATGCCATCGGGTTCGCCAGGTCAACCAACGGGGGAGCTTCTTTTACAGCTGCCACAAGGATCAATAACAATATTCATGGGATCAGGCCGAATCCGAATACTTCAACAACGAATAATACAGGAAAGAACATGCGCGTTAACTCCTTTCCGTCCATGGCAGTTGATGTGAGCGGAGGTGCCTATAACGGGTATGTTTATATTGTATGGTCCAATCTGGGTGTGCCCGGTGTCAATACCGGAACCAATGTCAGCGTTTATTGCATGCGCTCCACCGATGGAGGATTGACCTGGGGTACCCCGGTGAGAGTAAACCAGGGCATAAATGCAAACGATTATGCTTCATTTTTACCATGGATCACCTGTGACCCCGTTACCGGAAAACTATATTGTGTGTTTTATGATGACCGAAGCCTTGGCAGTGCCAGTACTGCGGTTGAAACGTGGATGGCTTATTCTGAAAACGGAGGTGTAACCTGGACGGATATCAGGGTAAGCGATGTGTCGTTTACCCCGGCACCCATCCCGGGACTTGCCAGCGGGTATTTTGGTGATTATCTTGGGATTACAGCCAACAATAATTATGTATATCCTGCCTGGACCGACAACCGTTCCGGAAGGGCCCTTACCTATGTTTCTCCTCTCCATTTCAGCGACCACTGCATTGCCACCGGCGGCTGCGATGAATATATTTCCAATGTAACCATCGGGAGTATCAACAACAGTTCTGCCTGTGAAGGATATCAGAATTTTACTGCGTTATCCACAAATGTTCCGGTTAATTCTTCCGCAACTTTAACCGTTACAAACGGGAGTCCTTTTTCGGGTGACCAGTGCGGTATTTGGGTAGACTGGAACGATGACGGAGATTTTGCAGATGCAGGTGAGACTATTTCGACAGGTGTCGCCTTAACCGCTACGATTGCACCCCCTGTGGGAACCACCCTGGGCGCGAAAACGATGAGGATCAGAATAACTTATACAGGCGCTGTCAGCCCTTGCGGAGCAACAACCTATGGCGAGGTAGAAGATTACACGATAAATGTTTCGGCTGCGGTGCCAAATTATTGGACCGGAACTTTCAACTACTATTGGCACAATGATCAGAACTGGTCGTTGGGACATGTCCCCACGGCCACCGAAGAAGTTTATCTAACCAATGCGGGATATCAGCCTGCCTATGTGTCTATTTATGATGAACAGTGCAAAAACCTGGTAATACAATCGGGAGGCACCTTGCAGGTTATGGAAAAGACACTCACCGTAAACGGCAATGTGGTTATCAGTATTGGAGGAAGTATTCAGATGACCCATGCTGCCGGTGTCATCAAATTATCAGGAAACTGGACTGAATCTGCCGGAGCATCCGGATTTGCCGAAGGGCCGGGAAGGGTTGTTTTCAATGGAACCGGCTGGCAATGGGTAATTGGCAGCGAGAATTTTAATATCCTGGAAGCCAATATGGGGGCTGCATTGCGTGTGAGTAATTCGGGCTATACGGTAACCTGCAACCAGTACGACTGGACTTCGGGAGGGATTGATGTTCAGTTAGGCACGTTCAATGCGCTTGACCTGGCAGACCCTGGTTTATTTGGTACCTTTTGGGTGAACGACGGCGGTTCATTAAATCTTACCCAGGATGCTTCGCAGTTCATCGATCTTCGTGGTGAGCTTCACATCTTTGGGGGTGTTATGACGGTTACGGGAGGAATGGGTATCAGTTACTGGCCATATACCAATAATGGTCTCGTTCAAATGTCGGGAGGAATCCTGGATTTCAAGAACTACGGGATCTATTTGAATACATTTCCTGTCCTAACAACATCGATAACGGGTGGCACGATCAGAACCAACGGGTATTTCACAGGAGACCGCACTGATTTCAATCCTTCCGGTGGCACAATTGAACTCTATGGAAGCAATGATGTCCAGGTGAGCCATGGAGTGGGAAGTTCGTTTAAAAACCTTTTGATTAACAAATCTGCTGTGTTGGACAATTCCGGTACTGATGAGATTTTTTACGACCGGCAAGGGCATAAGACAAGGAATGTACTGGCGAATGGGGTTAATGCAATCTCCGACCTCGTAGTTACCGGAAACCTGACCATTCAGACTGGTACATTGACAGCGCCAGCTTCAATAAAAGTAGCCGGAAACTGGACTAATTCAGTGGGTACTGCCGGATTTACTGAAGGGGCCGGAACGGTTACATTCAATGGCAGTGATCATCAGTTTTGCTATGGTGAAACTTTTAATAAACTTGAGCTGAACAAACCATATATGGATTTTCGCATTCCGTCCGGCACAACAACTACCTGCCAGGTGTATGATTGGACCAGCGGTGAGCTCGAAGTAGAGGGAGGTGCTTTCATAGCCAATGATCTCTTTGATAATGGTATCTTTGGCCTATACTATTTGTCATCAGCCGGAGGTTTGATCGAATTGCACCAGGATGCATTACAGTTTGTTGACCTTAACGGCCGTATTAGGATCGACAACGGCACCATGAATGTTTTTGGGGGCACGGGTTATAGTTTATGGCCTTATGCAGCCAATGCCGAGATATGGATGTCGGGTGGGGTACTCGATTTTAAAAATGCACCAATTTTCATATTCAGTACGATCTACACATTAAATGACAATATTACGGGTGGCATAATAAGAACTGCCGGAGGCTTTACCGGTGAGCGGGCTGATTTTACACCCACAGCCGGCACCTTTGAGTTTTATGGCCCCGCTGATGTTTATTTATCACAGACAAACGGTTGTAAACTATGGAATGTCAATGTAAATAAGGCAGTCTCAAAAACACCTTTAAATGGAGGCTCTGTGACTATATCTGACCCACGATTCGGGCATGAGCCAAAATCTCCCTTACCTGGAAACAGGGTGTTGCTATCTTCTGATTTCACCATCTCCAATGATCTGAATGTAAGCAGCGGTTCATTTTTACCCAATGGTTACCAGGCAATTGTGAAAAGATTCTGCAATATATCCGGCTCGCTTGTGATGAACAATGCCGCAGACAAGCTTTATGTAGGAACTACCAGTTTTGACAACCTGGTATTTCTGAACGGGTCGAACAGCACCCTTTCTGCCGGTTCAATCTATCCAACCTCATGGGTTTGGGCATACCCCACTGCTACGGTAAACGGAGGCATCGGCAATACCATCTATTTTACAGGGAATAACATTACAGGTATTGATGCGGATGGGCCGGGAGCAATATTCGGCAATGTGGATGTGAACAAAACCTCGCAAAATCTTAAGATATATAGTTATTCTGCCTTTCCGGTAGTTTTGGCAGGAGCATTGAATATTCATGCTGCCAATATGGTTGATATTCAAAACAATTCGTTGATCGTTTATGGTGCAGTTACCGATAATGCAACCAGCTCGATTTACCTTTACGATGGCCCCGGCAAAGGATTAACCCAGGGGCAGCAGCGTCCCAGCCTGGAGCCACTCCAGGCAAATGTACCGACTACAGTAGGTTCGCTTGCCATCGATCCTGATTTTACCCTGAATGGCCTCCTCGCTGTCGGAGATGGCAATGTGTTGCTTCATGGGAGATTTTCAACAGCATCCACCGCCGCAGTTCAGATTAACGGAGGGAGTCTGATTGCTGATTCTCCAAGGCACGCAGATAAAGGATGGGAATACCTGAACGGCAATCTCACGATGCCCTCGGGGTTGTTTGAAATCACGCACAACAGTATTCAGTTTGGCTCTACTGCAACAACTGCCATCAGTGGGGGTACATTGAGAACCGGAGGGGCATTTGCTGCCACATATCCGGGGACCTTTCACCCAACAGGAGGTGTTGTTGAAGTAATTGGTGCCGACCTTGATGAAATGATCTATGTCGGAAATGATAATTACTGTTATAACTTCCTGTTAAACAGAACGACAGGGCATACCTCCTATGTGTCATATTATGGTCTTGCAGTTAAGAATGATCTTACTATTCAAAGTGGAACTTTGAGTTCAAGCGGGTATGACATTTCAGTAGGAGGGAACTGGACGAATAATGTGGGAACAACCGGGTTTGAGGAGAGCACCGGAACGGTAACCTTTGAGGGAGCCGGTTCCGGTGACATTTTGACTTCGGAAGCTTTTCATAATCTAAGTGTGAATAAGACCTATGCAGCCTTCGATGGATTGGAACTGACACAGGATGTGATCGTCACCAATGATTTGCATATCATCGACGGGACTATGGAACTTAATTCGCCGGCAAATCTGATGATTGCGGGGAATCTGACCATCGATCTGAATGCCGGATTGAACGCAGATGATGCCTATGGTCCCCAGGTTTATGTGGGGGAAAACTGGCTGAATAACAATGTAGCCTATGACGCCCTGATTGGTTTCAACCCGGGTAATTATTCACAGGTGAGTTTTAACGGAATAATTGACCAGTTTCTTACCACTGCCTGTCCTCAGGAGAATTTCTGCAATCTGAGAATAGATAAGAATGCCGGGAAATTCAGGCCCAATGATAATATATTATGCTACAATGATATGCTGATCAGCAATGGCGCCTGGGATGACAATGCCGGCCTTGCCCTGCAACATAAATTCTACAGGAATTTTACGGTACAGTCTATGGGATCTTTTTTAACAAGCTTCCCGTTAAACACGGTAGAATTTGTTGGTGGAACGAATTCCAATCTCACCTATGCAGGCCTGAGCGGAGGTTTGTATAATCTGATGATAAAAAAGGACTTTGGAGCACAGGTGAACCAGATTGGAAATATAAGTTGCCTGTTTGGCGGGAATCTGACCATGCAGGGGGGATTATATAATGTGAGTGGCAATACGCTCAGGGTCTCAGGAAATACAGCCATTTCCAATTCGTCAAATTTGTACCTGCCGGCAAATTCCATCTTAGAGTTGTCCTCAGGAAGTATTCTGAACGTTGACCCGGGAGGAATTTTTCAGGCTTGGGGTACTGCTGCAAACCCTGCAACAATCAGGGCAAACCCCTCAACTGCCTTTTACGCATTCAATGTGAATGCAGGGGGTCTTATTGCTGCTGACTATTGCCAGTTTAAGAATATGGGGGTAAATGGTATAAATGTAAGCTCTGCAGGATCTGTTGATCCTTCCCATTCCTTCAGGGGGTGTACCTTTCAGAATGGTGCGCCTGCCGGTACCTTGCTGACGATCAACAACAATCAGACTCTGACTGTCCGGAATGCTGCCTTCCCGACCAATGCAGGCGCAGGTGCCAGCAATGTGACGAAGACTCCGAATTCCGGTCGTGTATATTTTGTCGATTTCACAGGAGCCTTCTCTGGTGAAGGATTTGACAATGATACCTGGAATCTCCTTGATTGGGTAGCGCCTATAGCGGCAACGCCCACAGCTGCTCCGGCGTTAATTTGTCCTGGCTCTTTTTCTCAGTTAAATGTGACCCGTACCGGCGGAGTAGGGCCATTCACCTATCTCTGGGGTCCGGCAACAGGCTTGTCGAATCCCAACATCATTGACCCTGTGGCTACCCCGCTTGTCAGTACCACGTATAACGTGACCGTTACAGATGCCCTTGGATCAACTGGAACAGGCAGTGTTCTTTTGTCGATCAGTCCTCTGCAACCGGTGAGTGTCAGCATTGTTGCCTCCTCCAACCCGGTTCCTCCCAGTACTTTTGTGTCTTTTACGGCTACACCGGTTAACGGAGGATCATCGCCATCTTACCAATGGAAGGTTAATGGGGGCAATGTAGGCTCCGGTTCGACCAGCTACTTTTACACTCCAAGTAACAACGATCATGTTTCCTGTGTTTTAACCTCGAATACGCTGTGTCCTACAGGAAATCCCGCAACTTCAAATGTGATTACCATGGCCGTAGTGGCATCCAATACTTCGGTAAATGGAACCATCCCTTCACCGATGTCGCTCTGTTTCGAAGCTCTTAACACAATTACCGTAGCAGGACCTGCTCCGGCAGTGCCTTTCACAGTATCAACCGGGGCAAGTGCAAAGATGATCGCAGGTGTGAAGATTTCATATCTCCAGGGGACAACCGTTCAGCCGGGTGGGTATATGCATGGATATATCACAACCACCAATGCATATTGCGGCAGTCTTCCGCCTGCGATGGTATCCGTGATTGCAGGAGAAGAGGGGATTATTCCGCAGCAGCCTGCTTCTTCGCATGCTTTTGCCATCTATCCGAACCCAACTTCCGGAGTATTCACTCTCCAGCACAACGGTGATGAATTAGAGGGTAACGTGCAGGTTGAATTGTATGATATGCGCGGCAACAGTCTCTTGTCTGCATCATATACAGATGAGCGCAACCATGTTTTCACCCTGGAAGATTTGCCTACAGGGCTCTATTTCCTCAAGGTAATTGCAGGGGCGCAGGTTGAATCTTTTAAATTGATTGTAACGAGATAAGGAGGCATAAACTTCAACTTCTGTTACTTTTTTTGACGCAGGATCTTTATTTACAGGGTCCTGCGTCATTTTTAATGAGGCTTTTTACATATGGATCGAGTTGCGCATTTTTTTTGTTAGATTTAAAGGTATTTCCTATCTTTGCAGCCCTTTAAGCGGAGAACAAACTGGAGAGGTGGGTGAGTGGCTGAAACCAACAGTTTGCTAAACTGTCGTACGGGAAACTGTACCGGGGGTTCGAATCCCCCCTTCTCCGCAAAAATCCCTGTAAACGCACTGTTTACGGGGATTTTTATTGATCAGGAGGAATTTGAATTTTATGCTTTGCTGACTTCTCCCAGATTTATCTCTTGATCCCATGAGATTCTCATTTCGAATTAAAGTTCAAAATTGAGTTTTCTGGGTTATTTTTCCCAAGTAGTCAGAAAAATTGAAGAATTTTGGAAAATAATTCATTATTTCTGAGTAATTTATTTCGGATTTATATCATTAAAAAGAAATAAAAGAAGATGTAAATATTAGTAGAATAGGATGTTAGACAAAATGTGAGTACTGTTCATCTGCTAAATCAGATACGTCCCTGATCAACAGGTCGAAAATAGAATTCAGAAATCCTGTTTTGTACATGTTTTTTATTACCTTTGCAATCCGTTCTTAAAAATTCATTCATCCAAATTTTTCGGGGTATAGCGTAGCACGGTTATCGCGCCTGCTTTGGGAGCAGGAGGTCGCAAGTTCGAATCTTGCTACCCCGACCAGCAAAATCAAGGGTTTCAGAAAATAAAAATCTGAAACCCTTTTTTAATGTAACCCTAAATGTAACCACAGAATTTTCATCTTGTATCTTTTTTTTGCGCACGATAAATTACAATACACCCAATGTTGCAATATTCCCACTTTGACGATTGCATTGATCTGTTAAAAACCCCGATTGAACATTTGTCACCAACAAACCCTGAACAGTCTCCCCTTTTGGGTTCTGCCGAAAGCATTGGAGAATTCTTTGTCGAACCATTTACCCTGGAACTTGAAAAGGAATTACTATCAAGGGATACTCCGGAACAAAGGGAACATGTTATTAAATGGTATATTTCCCGGTTGATGAAGTGCAAAAACCACAAACCTATTATACATATACAACAAGATATCGAAGCCACTATCACTAATCCAGGGAAAGAACTGCCCCATGAAGGGACCATGATAAAAGGCCTTATCATCATGGATATCCCGAAGACACCAAGCCATGATTTAAAATTTAAGCGGGGATGCAACCTGTTGTATCACATGCTCTTTGATGAATTGCAAATAATCTGTGACGGCGACGGCATTCCATTTCTCAGGATCTGCAGCGCATTGAATTTCGACATTACCACCATCAAAATTGAAGAGTATTCAAAATATGAACATAATGTAAATTTTCCTGCAAAAGTAAAGTCTGGAAATATTTCACAGTCCCTGGAATCTCTGGATTCTAAACACGATATCGAAAATGCTTTCGCTGAAATAAGAAAATCTGACAATAGATTCTGGAAAGGATTGCCCATGGATGTTGTTGTCGACCATTTTAAAGTTTTCACAACGAAGAAAAGTACCAACGGCAGGACCTTTTTATCTGATGATCAGTTTATCTCTTTTTTGAGAAGAGGTTTTCTTGATGATCAGAGAGAAAATAAGCAAACAATACATTATTCTTATGGTGAGAAAGGATTTGTAATTAAGAGATTTTATGAGTTATATGTTTTGGCTCGTGATGAATTCGGTTTTCCTCAGAAAAAAAATAAATTTATTACCCTGATCACAGATTGCTTTGATAATTGGGAGAAAAACGCAATTGTGCTTTTATTTAAACCCAACAAATCAAAGGATAAATGGTGATTTTCTGTCCACTCTGTCTTTCTTCTTGTCCACTATGTCTTTCTTTTTGTCCGGTTTGTCCAAAATAAAATAACCGGTCAATAAGCCTATACCATTGCATCAAGTTTCACCTAAAAAACTTGTACCAATGGAAATGACATTTGAAAAATTACCCCACGCAGTAGCTGAGTTATCTGATAAGTTGGATCATCTTGAACGACTTATCCTTTCTCAAAACAACACCTCCCAACCCGATGCCGATAAACTCCTTACTATAAAGGAGACTGCCGAGTTCCTGCACCTTACAGTACCTACCATATATCTTTTGGTTCAGCGGGCTGAAATCCCTGTTTGCAAAAGAGGTAAGCGCCTCTATTTTTCGAAACTGGAAATCACATCCTGGATAATGGCAGGAAGAAAAAAAACGACTTCAGAAATTGAAGCAAATGTGAATGCCTACGTTCATTCTTCAAGAAAGGGGAGGAGCAGGTGATATCGAACGCAGAAGAAATAAAAAGTGCCGCCCAAATTGCCGATATCATTGGTGATTTTATCACGCTGAAAAAGAAGGGTGTTAATTACACAGCCTGTTGTACGTTCCATCATGAAAAGACCCCGAGCTTCATGGTGAACCCTGCTCGCGGCACCTTTAAATGCTTTGGATGTGGAAAGTCTGGCGACGCCATCGAGTTCCTTCAGGAGCATGAGGCAATGAGTTTTACCGAAGCGCTTACCTACATTGCTGGTAAATATGGCATCAGCATCATACGAAATGACAATGATGCCGAATATTCCGATGCACAAAAACGCCGTGATGGCATTTTTGCCGTTCTGAAATGGGCTCAGGAATATTTCTCTGCAAACATTCAGAATCACAAGCCAGCCCTGGAATACCTCCAAAAAAGGAAACTCAATAATGCCATTGATCTTTTTAAAATTGGATATGCTGAAACCGGTAACGACCTGCTAAGGGCAGCCAAACAAGCCGGGTATTCCAATGATGTTTTAATGGCCGCCGGGTTGATAAAACAGAATGAGCGAGGTCAGTATTATGACTACTTTCAAAAAAGGATCATGTTCCCGTTTTTCGATCGTTCAGGTCGGGTGATAGGCTTTACCGGAAGGATTATTACAAATGAAAAGGATAAACAAAAGTACCTGAACAGCCCGGATACTGAAGTATTCAAAAAGAGCAAGTCTCTTTATGGATTGTTCCAGTCCAAAAAGGATATCATGAAGGAGAACGAATGCCTGCTGGTGGAAGGTCAAACCGACCTGATCAGCTGGCACCTGGCCGGGATCGGGAACGTGGTGGCCGGTTCAGGAACTGCACTGAGTGAAGATCAGGTTAAAATGATACAATCGTTCACCAATTGCCTCACAATTGTATATGTTGGCGACCCGGCCGGAATCAGGGCCAGCACCGCTAACCTCAATACGCCACTTCAGCTGGGGCTTGACGTTTACATTGTTGTGCTGCCCGATGGAGAGGATCCCGATTCGTTTGTACAAAAGCATGGCGCTGAAACCCTGAAGGCTTACATCGAAGATAACCGAAAGGATATCGTTTCGTTCCGCATCGATATGATAAAGGAGCAGGTGGATCAGGACCCTTTGCAAAAAGCAAAGCTGGTCAAAGAACTTGTTTCCCAGATTTCACTCATCGGAGATGAGCAAACACGGGGATATCTGACCAGCGACATTGCCAAAAAACTGGAGGTTAACCTGGATGATATTTTGCGGCATGTGAAAAAACAACTGCCAAAAATCAAACACCAGGAAAAAGGATTTTTCGGACTTGATGCAGCACAAGAGATGATTAAAGAAAAAGGCTTTGCCATTCTGTTATCAGACCCGGGCGATGTTGTTTCATGTCATGCCGAAGGAAATGAAAATACCATTAGTTTGCCGGAGGGTCCGCTGAAGAAAGATGATATTTCCCGTCTGGCAAAATTGACAAAAAATGTTAAAATCCAAGGCCTCAAGTTGATCGTTGATGAAAATGATGTAGAGTTCCCAATGGCAGAAGCCGGCAGACTTCTGACAGAACAGGGGCTCCAGGTTGAAGTACTTGAAGTAAATGCGGTAAACACTTGCAATGAGAGTCCAGACGAAGCTGTATACATTGATTTTCTTGACTTTTTTGTGGCTGGTTTGGCATCACCCTTGAAGCGACAACCCGACACAAAACGTTCTAAAAAGTTCGTGGAGATGGTCGCAGAGTTTCTATCAAAACTTGACAATACGATCATCCACATCAAGACCAATTGGATTGCCAAACAATTCGACCTCACTCAGTCTGCATTTTCAAAAATATTGCGCCCTTATGTCGAGAAGTGCAAGAACCTGGCAGTTCAGAGGCAGGAACATGTTGTTATTGATGATCAGCAGTTTGTTTTCGATATCGCTCACCTTCCCGCTTACGTTGACCAGGGCTTTTTCCAACGGTATGGTTTCTTTCCTGCCCAGAACAAAACGGGAAATAATATCTTCTACGTTTTCCGTACCCTGGATAATACGCTGGTGAAAGTTGGAAATTTCTTCATGGAACCATTGTTTCAAGTCTATGACCCTGACCCGGTAAGGAATAAACGGGTTGTAAGGCTGTTCCATTCTGAACTTAACAAAGAGGAGTATGTTGAGTTCAAGAGCGCCGATATGGTTGAATTACAACAGTGGAAGAAATTCCTGTGGAACAACGGTGGCTATATCTTCACCAATGGTAAACCGTTTCACCATGAGAAGATCCTTGAAAGCATTGCCCTTCAGTTTCCAAAATGCCTTGAATTTTCAACATTCGGATGGCAGCCTGAAGGCTTTTTCGCTTTCTCAAACGGCATCATTGCTGATAACACTTTTACTTCGGTCGATGAACTTGGTTTGGTGAAGTTCAGGGATGAAACATACTACTCACCATCATTCAGCAAAATATACAAGTGCATGCGCTCCGATAATGACCGGTATGAGTACGACCGCTTTTTATCTTTCAAACCACAGCACAGAACCTCCTGGAAAGAATGGTCAGAACTGATGCACAAAGTGTACTCATACAATGGCAATGGCATGTGGGCTATCCTTTTCGCGATCTTATCAGCTAACAGGAGCATCATCTTTCCGATTGAGCGGTTTTTCACCTCCTTATTTTTCATAGGTCCAACCGAATCAGGAAAATCAAAAATTGCGGAAAGCATCCGTGCGCCGTTTATGCATGGCGCCCCTATTTTCAATCTGAACTCGGGTACAGATGCTGCATTTTTCACAAGTCTTGAGCGTTTCAGGGATATCCCGGTGATATTCGAAGAGTATAATGACTACCAGATATCTGATGTGAAGTTCCAGGGCCTGAAAGCTGCAGTTTATGACAATGAAGGGAAGCAGAAGCGCAAGGATGCAACCAGCAAGGATATCGATGTCTCGAAAATTAATGGCAGTCCAATTCTGCTTGGACAGGAAGGACCTGAACGGGATGATGGAGCCTTGGGCAATCGTGTTGTTCAGAAGCATGTTCCAAAAAAGGATAACTGGACCGATGACGAGGTAGTCCTGTATAAAGACCTGAAAGACCGTGAACGTGACGGGCTTAGCAATATCGCTATGGAGATCATCAAACTCCGGCCTGTTGTGCAGAAGCACTTTGCAACATACATGCGTGAGGCTCAGAAGCAGGTTAAGATTGATATTCATAAGGAAGGGGGCTCATATCAAACCCGCATCGTAAACACCGTCAGCCTGTTTATTGCATTGGCTAAAATGATGGAAGAGATGGTGCCAGAACTTCCACTCCCGTTCACATATGCCGCGTTCAAAGAAGATGCAACACGGCAGATCGTCCGTCAAAGCGAAGAACTGAGCACCAGCAACCGGTTATCAGTGTTTTTCAATACCATCAGCATGTTGTATGCACAGGGACAAATTGTAAGCGGACGGGAGTTCGATATATCCACTGAATCTCATGTAACCATTATAATATCAAAAACGGAAAAAGTGTTGGTCCCTATGGATGGGGGTTCTGCGCCGGTGTTATTCCTTATTGTGACCGATACAGTTCAAATATGCCAGAAAATACACAATTCTGAAAGTTTAAAGATTAACGCACTGCGCATGTATCTCAAAGACCATCCCGCCTATATTGGCCAGGTTAACAGTCACCGGTTTATATATCCGGTAGAATCATTGGAAACCGATCCTGTAACGGGGATTAATCGTAGGATCATTAAAACAGCTGAGAGGAATACGAGTTGCATTGCGCTGAAATATAAATTGATTCAGGCCATGGGAATCGATCTTCAGCGATTTAAAACCCCTGTGCCGGATGAACCACCGTTCTGAAATTTTACGCAGAAAATCCTACCGGAAAAGTTGCGCCCTACAGCCCTACAGCCCTACAAGTACAATATTAAACTATTATTCTATTATATATCAGTATATTATGTTTTATAATTTTCGTTGGGATGATAATTTCTCGTTGGGATTTGAAGGGAATCATGTAAATCCTGATTTTTCAGGTAACGTAGGGCTGGAAAAACCGCCCTACGGGATGTTGGGAAGTTCATGCAAATATTTGTTATTCATTATCAGAGCTTTATCGTTTTTTAAATGCTTCTGTAGGGCTGTAGGGCTGTAGGGATCGAAAATGAGGCTCCACGAAACTGAAAAATTATTTTGAGACTGATCGAAACAGTCAGGTGTATAATGATCAAACTATTAATTCACAAAAAGTATAATCTAACAATAAATAAAACAACCTATGAATACTTATAAACTTCAAGAAAGTACACTCATCGAGCGCATCCGTCTTCATTATTTAGAAGACTATGATATTTCCAAAGCCGATGCCGATATCCTGGCACGATGGGAAGCAGCCCATGCATTGGTGCTGGAAAGCAGTGAAACCGATCAGAATATAGTGAAAATCATGATGAAGCGATTTCACATTTCTAACGTTTGTGCATATAATGACATTCGGAATTCTAAAAACTTCTTTGGAGATGTTCGCTCATCAAACAAGCAAGGTATACGCTACATTGTCACACAATGGGCGATTGATTTATTCCGGATGGCAAAGCAGTCAAAAGACTTTTTTGGAATGGTAAAGGCCCTGGAAAGAATTACCAAAGCAAACAACCTGGATAATGATGATCAGAATATTCCTGATGCTTCAAAAATCCAGCCACCCGTGCAACTCCTGACTATGAATTTTGATTTTATCAACTCACCGAGATTCAAACTGATTGACGAGGCAGCACAAAAAGCGCTGTTGCAATTGTATGATGAGTTCATGGCACAGGTGATCATTACCCCACTGGCTGAGTATGCTGATGTGTGGAAAATTAACGATTCTGTTCGTCCGGACAAAAAAAGACGTGGACCATCCAAAAACAGGACATGTCCTATTTGCCATTGTACAAAACAAAAATAGGCGTTTCATAAGTGTCACAATTGTGATCCTTATAAATTGGATATTGAGTATTGCCCGCCCTGCTTCACAGGGGAGCATAGCCTATCTAAGGGGAGCAAAACCGACATTTCGGGATGCTTCCCTTTTTTAATGGCATTGCATTGCAATTGTATGCCATTCTAAGCCATTAAGACGACACATCCTTACAAATGCTTGAAATTCAGTATTACAGCACACCGCCGGCAGAAAGGCTATTTCATATATCCTCAGAAATTCATTTTTATACAATTGTGATTCCCGACAGGGCGGGGCGTGGTCTTCTGACAGACAAATACAATATTTCAGGGCATGAGAAGCCCTAAAATATTGTATTTGGGGTAATTACGACTTTTTATAGTTTATTGATTTTTTGATCAAATCAGCAAGGTGAAATGAACTTCTTTTCTCTTTGAAAAAAGAGAAAGGAAGCAAAAGAGAAAGCCAACCAAGGCAATTCCACAGGGGCAACTCGGCTGCCACGCTTTTTCTTTGATGATCTAAGGCAAAGAAGAAGCTTGGCAAAAAGAAACCTCAAGCGGGCACCTTTTTGAAGTAAAAAGTCAGCAAAAACCCACCGCACAATATAATACTTGAAATCCATACAAAGCTACCTATATCGACAGGGCTTCCAGCTGGTAGGGCGCTGCAGCTTGGAACTGTCAAGGGCGACAAGAAACGGTCGCTTTCAGTGTATTCAGATTGGCAGTCAATCTGACCAACACCCATTGACATTATCCAATCGATCCGGTTTAACGCTTCGCGGTCAGAAAATTTCAAGTATCCACAATCTAAACCTTACTACCATGACCGCACTTGCAAGAGAAACCCGCAAACAATCATTCGAAGAAATGTTTGTCCAACACATCGAGAACATTTACTACCCAGGCTTTACTGAAGAGATGACCGAAGAACAATCGGCCCTTTACGACTGGGAATTTAAAGAGTTTC
>CAZVNF010000012.1:36306-43588 GCA_964628215.1 uncultured Draconibacterium sp. | reverse complement strand
GTCATCAACCAGTAACAACCCCATTTCGCTATTTCGCTATTTCGCTACCTCGCTACCTCGCTATTTCGCTATTTCGCTACCTCGCTACCTCGCTACCTCGCTACTTAATAAGCGAAAGCCCCTCCAGCGCCGATGTATCCTTCGGCTTATTTAGCAGCACCTTGTTGAACATAACCTGTGCTTCGCGTAATTTTCCGAGTTTGAAACTGGTCCATGCATAAAGAATCATGGTGTCGTAATCAAACGGGTAGAGGTTTATCACCTTTTCCAGGTGCTTTTCGGCTTTGGCAAAATCTTTTCTTCCATAATAAATAGACCCCATCCGGTAATTGACGGTGGTATTCTGAGGGTCGATCGCCAGCACATCATTGTATTGAGTGACAACCTGGTCCCAGTTTCCAAGCGCGGAAGCAGGATTGGCAAAACCGATTTTAGCTTCGATGGAGTAGGGTTTGAGTTTAATGGCTTTTTGGTAATAGGCACAAGATTCGGTAAACGACCCGTTCAGGTAGGTCACCCATCCCAGGCGCAGGTTTATTTCGTAGGAATCTTCCTGGTAAACTGCCTTAACAGACGAGATGGCTTCTGCGAAATTCCCGCGCCCTTCATACTCCTGGCTTTTGGCAAATGCCGCCTGAAGCACGGCATAGTTGGTTTGACTGAAAAGTGTCAGTGAAAAAAACAACAAGAGGGTTGTTACGAAATATTTTGCATTTTGCATTTTTTTTACAGTTTCCATGTGATTCCTCCGATTAGGGTGTTTGTGTTATATGGGTTATTTTTTGTTTTCTGAATTTCATTGATCTCATTACTACCGGAGGATTGGGTTTTAATGTAATAAACCTGCTGGCTCTCCTTGCGGGAATACTGGTATATGAGCGAAAACTGAAGATGCTTGCCTGCTAAAAACAACAATGTGGCACCACCCCGGTAATCGATGATATCACTGTTGTTGTAAACGATTGAACCATTGAAAATATTGGCATTGGTGTAGTCCCCGTAATAAAAATTTGCCTCACCCCACATCCAGGGTGTGATTTTCACTCCCAAAACCTGGCTTAGCAACAGCCGTTTAGCGTTTTTCTGGAAAAATCCGGTAGCGGTAGTTGTTCCATAGAAATTGAGGTTCCCCAGGGGAAAGTAGGTTAAAGAAATACCAAGTTGTTTCTGGGTCTTGCCGTTAAGATTCGACCAGCTTCCGGATAGTCCGATGTTGAAAAGACCGAAATATTTTGTGACTGCCAGTGCTGCCACATAGTTGTTGAAGGAGGTGTCCTGCTGTGGAAATGAGTATGCCAGCAGTGTATCAGGAGTGGTATACAGGGAGTCGTCATAAGTAGTATAATACGACGGGTATTGAACAGTGTCAAACCTGTAAGACGGATTGGTTGCGGTATAGGCAACATGTAAAAAGTGGAATGCCGGCATGATCCTGAACCCGGCCCCGGGGGCCAGAGTGACTCCGGCATAAAATTCCTGCTGCTTTACCTGGTAAGTGAAACTGGTGTCATATACCACCCATGGGTAGGAATAATTGTAAATCTGGCCTGAATATATCGGGTCCCACACAGTGTCTTTCACACTCTCGAGGTGTTGTTCCCCCCGGCCGTATTGTATGTATTTTGTTTTTGTGAAATTGAGGTAGTTGTATGAAAGGGAGAGTCCGATTCTGTTGGAAATCTTCATTTTTAGTGCGAGATTGCCGTAATAGTTGTTGCCATAGAGATCCTGTTCCCCGTATATGCTGTCGCTTCCCATCAAAGTTGCGAGGTTGTCAGGGGCCCGGTCGCTGCTGATTGTGTATCCTCCTTCAGCGTGTACCTCAGATGGCCTCATCCCTTTGTTGATATCGGGCTTAAGCAACCCGGCTTCCTCAACCCTGTTGGTATAGAGATAGGAATAATAGAGGTAGTTGGCAATTACAGGATCGTCGGCGTTAAATTGCCTTGCTTTCTGTAAATGGGTCACAGCCGGGAAATAATCTTCTTTTTCATAGAAGGCAATGCCCATTCGTGCCCGGAGATAATAAAAATCAATGTTCTGCCGGATGGCTTGTTTTCCGACCAGGATCACGCTGTCCCATTTTTTCTCCATATAGCAGCGATAGGTAAGCTGGTCGACTGTCGCGAAATCCAGTTTCGTGGCAGCGCCGGCAGGTAATGTAAAAAAGGTGGCCAGGATGAATGTGAAGAGGAACAGGTTGTTTTTCATCGGCCACTCATAAGTTTTACTACAGTTTCTTTTTCATTTTCACGGAAAGTAAACCGCTCCAGCCCGTGGGGACCGACAAACATCTCACACAACATTTTCTTAATTTCATGACCCCCGATTCTGGCAGATACTTCCGAATTCAGGAGGATATTCGTTTGCATAAGCTCGTCATCCATTGCCAGATATCTCAGGGTGTATTCTGTTTTTGTAAAAAGAACAAAAGGTGCCACAAAATCCTGTAACAGTCCGGCCAGCCGGTTGTTAAAGGTGTTTACCGGGTATTGGTCTTTTACCAGGAGATTGGGGTAATAACCCATCATAACTTTGTATGCACCCAGGAAAAACTTAAAAAGCAGCGAAGTATTGTCACCTTCAAAAAAGGTGAAGTAATGTATATCGCCATCGTTTCTGAACCACGCACTCGATTTTGTTTTTTCACAGTAAATATAGGTCAGGTTCAAAGCATCGATCTGTACTGACCATTCAACAGGGTAATCCTCGCCGGTGGGAGGCTTGACAAGGAAGTTGAATTTCTGGCCGGGGATGAAGTGAAATGCTTTTTCGAGTGAGTTGTTTTTGCTAATGTTAGAAACAATCACGTTTTCTTCGGGTGTTTCATACGATTTTAATTCGAAAACACCTTCTTTATGGCGAATGTAATGACTTATAGGATAATCAAGAGTGGGCGAACCAATGTAGGGAGTTCCCTGGATCTGAAAATGGATGTGCGGTACCGGCGAACGTCCTGAATTACCACAGGCGGCAACCACTTGCCCTTTTTTAACCGAATCGCCCATGGATACTTTGAAACTATCCTTTTTGAGATGTGATAATTTAGAGAAAAGCTGGTCTCCGTGTCGCAGGATCAGGGTGTTACCCCAATTGTGTTCCAGGTCAACATTGCCAATTTCATTCTCTTCTACTCCATCCACAATTTCTTCAACATATCCGTCGGCAGGGGCAATAACCGGCTTGTTATAGGTGTAATAATCATCCCGGTAGTTCCCGTCGCCGGAATAGCTCAGACCGCCCTCGTCCATTACCTCAAAATCCCAGGCATGGCGCCAGTCTCCCTGGTGTGTGAATTTGCCACTGTGCCCCTGGGTTACCTTCCATTCACCCCAGAACGGCAATACAAATGGTAAATAGAGTGACTTGCCAAAACGGGCTTTGTAGTTCGCATGAGAATACAGATTTTTCTCGGGTGAAAACTGCTGGTATACCACCAGTTCGGGTTTGGTAAAAAAGCGTTCCCGGAATTTCAGGGCATACAGGAAAACAAGGACCACCATGTTGAACGGAAGGGAATAAACCGAGAGCTGGAAGATTGTAAATATCGCCTGGGTACTTGTAAGAAAGATCGATATCAGCGGGGTAAGCAATATAACCCATAGAAACGACCACCTCGACGGAATGATGAAAAATCCGCCGATGGCAATAGAAGTAAGGATGAAATTGAATCCGATGTATCCATAACTGAGTTCATGAATGTCGGCACCGATAAGGTGGTAATAGGCATATGCTGAAAAGAACCCGACCAGCGACAGCACAAAAGCAATGCGGGAATAGATAATCAATCCGATGGCAATCAATATACCTGCAAAAAGGTGGTACTGGAAAAAGATGGCCCCCAGCGAGGTGAAATAGAGCCGCACTGAATCATGGATTCCTAGATTTGTAAGCCAGTTGTAGGACGTTACCATTTTTTGTCCGCCCAGCATGAACATTTCATTGGTCATGTAAATGCCCCGTTCACTTAACTGCAGCGAAGTAAACTGCCGCGTGGCAAGGCTCACCATCCATGTGCCCATTAAAAAGGAGAGGCTGAGGAATGGCAATCCATACTTCCCTACAACCCCTTCAAGCAGGAGGGTAATAAAAAGGGTGAGCAGGGACGCAAATCCAAGGATGATGAAAAACTCCGTTCCGGGCTGATAATAAACTCCCAGCCCGAGCCCGACCAGTAAACTGTTGAATCCGTAATACCCTTTTTTAATGTTGATCCGGTTAAACCCGATGAGATAGGCCATGATGTTGGTGACCATCACGGCGATTACCCCACTCATTCCTGCCCAGAAATCGAAGAACGAGACAGCAACCAGGATCAGTGAAAAAATTCTGCTGTTTGAAAAAAAGATCTGGGTGTAGCTGTTCAGAATACTGGACAGGAAAGAAGGAAAAGTGTATGTGAGGGTTTTATACGTCAAAATCTTATTTATTAAATTTAGCCAGGTGCGCCGGCACTTTTTCCATGTTGTTCATGTTTTCGAGCGACTCTTTGCTCCGGATCAGGTGGGGCTTTTCATCCATATCGATCAACACTACATTGGGGCGCAAGGTGATAAATTGCATCCATTGTGTCATATTGTATGCTCCCACATTATGGATTACCACCTGATCCCCTTTGTTCAGCAGGGGCAGGTTGGTGCTCTCACGAATCACATCGATATTCATACACAGGGGTCCGTAGAGGCAGGTGTCTTCTGAATATTGTGTGAACGATTGTGCAGGGGTGATTTTGTGATCATACCAGAAGGAGGTAAACAGGATGTTGACCCCGGCATCGAGTATGGTATTGCGGCGGCCGGTGCTTGAGCGCTTGTTCGCGATCACCGATCCCAGCAGGTAACCCGCTTCGTCAATCAGGGCTCGTCCGGTTTCCAGGATGAGAAGGGGCAACTTGTCTTTCTTGAAATTGCTGTTGATCAATGCGGTGGTGATGGCTTCGGCAAAGTCGTCAAATGATGGATTGGTGTCACTGCCGGGAAGGTAGGCGCCTTTGAGTGTGTTTTTTGAGGCAAAACCACCTCCCATGTCGATGTACTTGATCTCATGGTTGAATTTCAAATTTACGGAGAGGGCGAGTTCAGCCAGTTTTGCCGCGGCAATGCCATACGCAAAGGGTGAAAGCATAAATGTTCCTATATGGCAGTGAAGTCCGACAAGTTCCATTTTCCCCGATTGCATGATTTTATTGAGAGCGTCCCAGGCCTGACCATTTTCATAGTTGAATCCAAACCGGTCCCACATAGGATATACACCCGTATCCATATTTACCCTGATGGCAACCCTCGGACGTTTATTCAGTTTTTCAACAAGTTCGTTGATGGTATACAATTCATCCAGATGATCTATGTGGATCAGGGAATCGTTGAGAATCGCCTTGGTGAGATCCTCTTCGCTCTTTTCAGGACCGTTGAATATGATCTTGCGCCCGTCAACTCCAAGGCTGATCGCCTTGTCGTATTCAAAACCTGATACTACCTCGGCCCAGGAACCCTCCTGGTGAAATATGCTGCAAACCGCATTCAGGTAATTGGTTTTATACGACCAGGCAAACTGTACTTTCGGATAACGCGTTTCAAATGCCTTCCTGACTTTTTTTATCGTACTGCGGATGGTCTTTTCGGAGATTACGAAAAGAGGAGAACCATACTCTTTTATGAGGTCTTTGACTGCCACCCCGTCAATGTGGGTCTTTGGTTCATATTCCGTCCTTGAGCCGAATTTGTTCGGCATGCCGGTTTCAAGCTTCTTAATCACCGGACGTTCATATCTAATCTTGCTCATATTATGTTTCTTTCTATTTTGACAATGCAATTCTTTTACTTCGATATTCGATATTCGTTATTCAATATTCGATATTCTTCAGAGTTCCCCGTAAATACTGATCTGTTCAAACTCTTCCCGGTCAACGATCATATCCCATGAATATCGGATGAACATCTTTCCTACATCATAGGTGGTAAAGGGAGCCACCTTTTCACCCATAGCCAGGTTTACCAGTGCTTCGGGTATGTTCTGCCCTACTCCGACAGCGAGGTATATCCAGGCCGGCAGGCGGGGGTTTATTTCCAGCAGGTACAGTTCACCATCTTTATTTTTCATAAGTTCAAGTTCAAAGCCACCGCGCCATTTGGTGTTCCGCAGAAATTTCCGGGTCATATCAAGCATTCTTTCGTCAGAAATCGTGATGCCTCCCCATGCTTTGCCCTTGTCGGTAATGTACTGCTTGCGCATCGGGACAGCCCCGATGGTGTTGCCCTTTCCGTCGCCCAGACCGGTCACATTGAATTCGGTGCCATGGATGAACTCCTGGATAATGATGGGAAGTCCCCATTTGGCGCTGATCTTGTTGAAGTAGCTTTTCACCTGTTCGATACTGTAGGCGATGGAAGCATCGTAAAATTTACCTTTCACGATCATGGGAAAGGTAAATTCTGAAGGAAGACTGTGCACCGTGTTCAGGTCGTAGATCACCTTGCTGTGGGGTACGCTGATACCGTATTTTTTACCAAAATCGTTGAGATTCACCTTGTGGCGCTCTTCGAACTGGTGCAGGGTGGGCAGGAACATGTGAATGCCCATCGCCTTGAGTTTCGGTTCAAGCTTGATGAATGGATATAGTTCAGCATCGAAGTTGGGGATGATCACGTCAAGCTTCTCCTTCTCATGGATGTATTCGATCCTCGTCAACAGGGTTTCAATCCCGGCGGTGGGATAGGGGATCGAGTAGGTTCGGTCAACAATATCGTGCATATATATCCCCGGTTCGAGCGATTCGTAGGAAAGCCCGATAATGCCCACATCAAAGGAGGAGGCCTCCCGCAATGCCCGGATCACGGAAACACCGGGGCCTGGCGAATCGATGGCATTGAGCCCGGTGACAGCTATTTTTAGCTTTCGTTTATTCATGGCTTTCCAGTAAGTTGTTATGCGCAAGGATACCTATAAAATCGTTGTAATCTTTTTCGAAAGTAGCCTGATCGGTTTGATACTTATCCAGGATAGCTTTACTGATCTGTTCGGGGGGGTTTTCATCCCTGATCAAATTGAGTATCTCAACTCCGATGGGGTTCACCGAGTAAGATTCACCGTTTACCGGGTTGAAAAGCAATCCGGCTTCACTGACAGCAACATTTTTTCGTAGTTTCATAATTTTTGATTTATTTTTGGTTGGAAGAGACGCATCGCAATGCGTCTCAACATTCGCAATGCAATATTACATACTTCGCAGTGCCCGGACGTTACGATATTTTAAAAAGGATGTATAAGATTTTGTGATAGACAT